>JAFWWX010000417.1 GCA_017517985.1 Clostridia bacterium
ACTGCTGGCATTTCATTTTTATACCACTTTTCAATATCTGTAAGAGAAACTTTTTTATTTCCTTCACTATTTGAAGTTGTCTCTACTTGTTCGTTTATTATATTGTTATCGGTAATTTGATTTTGCCCTGTACTACTTGAGCCAGAACACGCTGTCAAAATCATGCTTATCATTGATATCACTGCAATTATAGCTATGATTTTCTTTTTCACATTAATCATTCCTTTGTCTAAATATAATTGTTAATCAATAGGATATGCATCCTTGGTAAACGGAGCATTATCACATATTACTGTTCCGTAAGAGAGTGGGTATTTGTTTTCAATCATCCTGAATCCAACACCATATTCATCATTTCTGTTTCTTGTGATAAATTCTTCTCGTCTGGCAACAGCTGTTTCTCCAACAAGGTACAGATATTGAATCTCTACCCATTTTGCCATTCCCTCATATATCAAAAGGCGTTTATTCTTTGGACATACTTTAAATCCTTTTTTGTTATCCCAATTAATATACTGCCATATATGAGTTAGCTCGTGAGCAAAGGTTGCAATAACTGAAATTCGAGGAGCACCGTTTTCCAGATAAATCTTGTATCCTTTTTTATCGTTTACAGCCGCACCGAGCACAAGTATGCTCTTGTCGTCTATAACACTTAAAGGCTTCTTGATTTTTTTCTTGAGCTTACGTTCCTCTAAAACTTCAATATGTATCGGCACATTAATTGCAGCACCGAAAAATGCTTCCATATTTGTTTTAACTCTGTCACATAATTCCTGCATCTCACTTTTTACCAAGGTATTGCTACAGGAGGTACAACGCAATCTGCCATCCGGGAGTCTTTGATATTCGACTCCCGATATTTCAAGTCCGCAATAAGAGCAAAACATATGATTTTTATTATCTTCTTCTGCACCTTTGTAAATCTCAAAAGTATCTCTACCTTTTCGGGCTTGTCTTAACTCTCCGCCATCAAATCCTAGTGCACCAAGAAGTTCTCTTGTACCATCTAAATCCAGATAATTTTTCTCTTTGTTGCCATAGAGAAGATAGTAATTCTCAGAATATGCATTACTAACTACCGTGTCAACCTGTTGAGGCTCAGCAGTGGTTTCCGTTTCGTTATTAACGTCAGAATCAGGTATTGCTTCTTCTACAGAAGGAACAACTTCTTCTGCCAATTCTTCATTTAAAACTTTATTTTCACTCACTGTATACCACCTCCGCCTCTTTTTCAGTCTCTGGTTGAACTTCTTCAGTCTCCGGATTTATCTGTTCGGTGTCTGTACCCGCTCCCTGATCTTCTGCAGGAGTATCAATCAGTTCATTTTCTATAGTCTCAGGAATTTCTTCAATTGAAGTTTCTTCCACAGCAGGCTCCTTCTTTGACTTTTTGAAGATAGACTTAAACCAACCGCCAATTTTAGTAAACGGATTCTTTCTTGGCGGTTTTTCTTCTGTAACTTCTTCGGTGTTTGTTTCTTCACCTTCTGAAGTTTCAGATGTAGCTTGTTCCTCCTGCTGTTCTTCAGCATATGTTATAACTTCTTGTTCTTCTTTAGCTTCGATTTTCTCTTGATTCCATGCCAGATAATCAGAAATTATTTGCATAATCCTATCAAGATTTCTCTCAACTGCAACCAACAACCCGATATCAAGCTGGCTATCTTCTATGATGAATATAGATTTATCGAAATCAGAAGCATCTTCATTAACACTTAAACTATATGTAGCAGGAATATCACATTCACCCAAAGTAACAGCAGAAATAAATGGCTGATTTTCCGCAAACAATGTCACAAACACTTCGTTTAATAATACTGTAAGCGTTTTTCTAACAGAATCAGTGAACATTTCGCCAAATCTTGAGAAATCAAGCTTTAAAATCTGCTTATTGAAATATTTACGTACAGGAACCGCATTGATCTCTACCAAAGAACCATTCTCAAAATCGTTGTATGCTTTAAGTTTCCAGTAACCGCTGGTTTCAACCTCAAAGTCAGAATACAGATAATGAATGTCTATGTTGTTGATAGTTTTAAGTGTTCCCATATCTTCAGAATTTCTGATTTTATCCAAAGTGTACTTACGCACTTGTCTGTATGATATTCTGCCGCCTATATGTTCTGACGCACGGCGAACCATAATTTTGTTATCCGCTGTGGTTGAAATCATTTCATAGTATTTACCATTCAATGTAAAGAACTGACCGGGCAAATACTTCTGATAAACATGGCCTTTAAGCTCTGTTCCGATATAATAATCTTTTCCTTCAAGTTCTGCAATGTAGCCTGCATTCTGAAGGTCGTCTAAGATAATATCGGCAAATTCTTTGTTTTCTATAGTATATACATTCTCAAATTTACCGCTATCAACAGAATATTCTCGTCTGAAAATAATTGTTGTTTCCTTCTCAAACTCAAGTTTCTTTTCCTGATCAATGTAGTCAATTACAATAACAGGATTTCCGTTTTTATCAACCTTGCCGCTATCACTCGAAGAGAAAAGCACGCACATTTCATTCCAGAGTGCTTCATCACAGTTATCATTTGGGGCGCCAATAAGAAGCAATTTGCGTTTGAGCTCTTTTTCAGACACGTGTCCAACGCAAAGTAACAAACAAAGTGCAAGTACAGAGTTACGCTTGGTTCTTGCATAATCTGCTGTTATGTATGGAATTGCCTTCGCATCGGCAGTGAATATTCCTGTGTTGTCAGCCATGTATTCTCTGAGCATATATTCAGAAGAAATTACATTTACAAAGCCTTGATTCTCTGCAATTGTTGCAAAGTTTCTTCTTGCTTCAAAAAGATTGTTTCTGTCATCTTCTACGGTTACATACGAATAATCGCTGACACATTCGTTACACATATTGAATGATGTTTTAAAGTATTGATCAAAGCTTTCCTGAGTAGTTGGTAGATTTGCATACTTTAAGAAATCATAATAGTACTGTTTGGATATCCAGTGTGCATCTAAAACCGGATAAGCATCTCCGCCATACCATACAGCCTGCTTAACCTGATTTTTAAGTGCAATAAATGACAATTCTGTACCAAGTCCCAAATATCTTGATACTCCCGGGAACAATCTATGCTGGAGATATTCATCATCTGCTTTCCAGCACATAAACGAACTCATTCCGTGTGGATATTCTGTTGCTGAGACTTCAGTAATATTTGTCATTAAAATATGTGACAGTGAATCAACAAGACCATCACAGTTTCTGTCCATAGAACAGAAGGTAATTTTATTATCTTCACCACAGCATTTTATCAAAAGATTTAAGCCTATCTGTGCTGTGGTAACAAGTCTTGAAGGTTCGACAATAATAACGAAGCCTACTTTTTTCAAGAAACCGACATTGGCCTTATGTATATCTAAGTCATGTACACCGGATCTTGATATAATTCCTATGTCAGTACTGTCTTCATCAACTTCTTTTCCTGAAAGAACAGCAATTTTGTATAGGTTAGGAACATTTGTTACGGAAGTTATTCCTTTTTGGCACCATTTAATGAGGTCGTCTTCTGTGCCGTGTCTTCCCATAACAACAAGCACCTTCTGTCCGGAAAGCAAACATCTGTTAACTGCATAAAATGCATACGGAATAAGCTTGTCGTAAAAAGGCGTGTTGAAAAGAAGGCTCTTTCCAATCGCCAAATCATATCCCGAACGTAAATAATCTACATTAGGGGAAAGTCCACCATCTATCTTCTTACGCATAAAGGCGGCATAGTTTTCGCCAATGTGCTCGCCGTTTTTTTCGATGTTTGCCAGAATATCCTCAGCAGCGCCTCCACTCATACCAGTAACATTTATCGTTGTTCCTTCTGATGCAAGTTTATCGCCAAAGAGTTTTTTAAGCGGCTTTCTGAGAAGTGCATACATAGCAATACGCTTTGAATGGTCATCACTTATAGAAAGTGTATTTTCGCCCTCTTCCTTCATCAAACCGTCCACAAAGAATGCCAATTCGCTCATAACGATGATTGAAAGAATTGGACAGAATGGAGCTGTCAGCAAACCTCGGTAAAAAAGCTCATAGGACTGAAAAAGAGTAACCGCAGATAATATGTAGACAATATAGTATGCGGTTTTTATAAATGTGCGCATCTGTCCACAGGATTTCTTGAAATACCAGCAGTTATCTGCTTCATCAAATTCATAGAATAAGCCTGCTATTGAACCTCTTATAGTATCAGCATCAAAATCACCTTTGCAAAAAGCCAATACAAATCTTTTAATTGAAATGTAAATCATCAGGGCAAAAGTGCTGAGAAGAACAAGTGCAATATATACACCCATACCGGCTAAAAACTCTTTGATAGTGTTCAGCAAAGCAAACGAACTGTTTTCGTTGAGAAAATTATTGATTACTTCGCCAAAGGATGCAGACAATTCATAAAATTTGCTTATAACCCCGAACATCATCACAAAGTATATCAGTGATACGATTGGCATAATGAATTGCTTATATCGCACCTCTTTTTTAAAGTTTGCACGTTTGTTCAGGAACTGAAAAAGCATAAATGGAAGAAATATTATAAAGAGCTTTATGTATTGAAATATGTTACTTATCATAAATTTCCTCCATTCTGACAGAAATGTCTGTAATATATCCTGATGGAACTTCTACATGGTTTCCTTTTTCTAAAAAGTCAATGTTTCTGCAAAATCCTGCTAAGAACGGCGCAGCATATTCATATTCAACCTTCTTGTCAAAATCATAGTCATAAGGCTGAATCATCGTATTTTCATAATACTTGCTGTCTCCGATAAATTCAGGATACATTTCCTCAAGTTCTGCACGTTTTTTCCTGATATCTTCCTGATGTTTTCTGCGAATGCGAATGCTTTTTGTGTATTCATCCAGATTCTTTGCAGCATACCGCTTAATCTTGTAGCCTCTTCTGACATTTGCAGTAAGGCTGAAATACCTTGAAAATCTTCGCATACCATCATTGATTTCATCAACAACAGAGTGCATAGTGCTTTGAAAGTCCTTAACTGCTTCTCTGAGCGGAAGTTTCAAAACTATCAAGGTTATTACAAGCGCGACTGCCAGAATTGCCAGAATAACTCCAAGCATTCCGAGTGATGTTGCAATCGTTTCCGATGAAGAAAGATTTGACACAATAAAAGGAGCATAGAGCATTAATGTCATCAATAAAATTATTGCACTTACAACAATTGCTGCAGTTTTGCTCATTCTTTTTTCCAGAACATCTTTTACTTTGTCTGCCTTCTCTCGCATCATCTCTTCATATTTTGATGCTTCAGCAAGGTCTGGTGGCAGTGACGCTACCATTTCATTTTCAGCATTTTCTGTATAATCTCCAATATCATCTAATTGAAATGGAGTAAGTCTGCTTATGTTTGCTTCTGAAAGTTCGCTGCTTAAATTTAGTTTATCAATGCCTTTTTTAACGGATCTGCGTTGCTGACGAATTATGTTTCCGTAAGACTTTAAAACACCTTTATAGCTTTCCTCCCAATTTTCAACTTCAGCTTCCGGAGAGGAAGGAATGAGTGCGAAATCATCTTCAGGATACAGTGCATCAAAGTCGCAGTTTTCATCTAATTTAACCTCTACATTCATCGGAGAACAAAACAGAGATTCTGCAACCTTATCCGTTAATTCTCCGGGAATTTCACCGTAAATACGATCTATCTCATTATCAATAACCTCGTATGTAGCGGCAAGCTTTTTATCATATGATGTGGTTAGAGTGAAAAGTGGAGTATCATCATTTTCGCATTCCAATACATATAGTCTACGGGCTTCCATAGTACTACCCGGAACTATATTGGTCGCAAAAACCAACAAGGTTGATAAAAACCTTATCTTATCACAACGGAAATCCTTATGTTTTTCAGGCAAGAGATCAAAAACCAAAAAACGCATTTTGTCAAAATACATATTTCGGTCACAAAATTCTGAATATTCGTTTTTGGAGCGTGTATTCCAATAAGCTTCAGGATTAAAAAATCCGTTTTCGGAGGTCCTTTTTGAAATACAATATATTTCCTTTGGATACGCAATGCCTAAGGTATTATCACCAACAAATTCTCTGCGAAGCATTTCCTTCATTTTAAGTTCGCTGCGATATTCATCTCTTTCTAATCTTTCGAGTCTTACAAGAGGATTAACTTCGCCCTGGCTGAGCTCATGTAATGCCCATTCATGTATATCATCTTTTTCCTGGGTATCATTTAACACGAAGTCTGCAGGTCTGAAGCTTAACCAGGTTGTAAGTTTCTGCAATGGAAGTGCCAGAGACCTTTTATATACTTCCTCTTTATTTGCAATTAAAAGATTATAATAAGACTTCCACAATTCTTCCCAGTCATCCCAATCCTGATCTGCCATAGGATTTTGTGATGGTTCGATCAAATCCTTTAGGTCACTGCTATCAACTATATCAAAAGGGTTCTTTTGTTTTGCTTGCTCATCGGTACAATTATGAATGATAATTGCTTTCCAGTCTTTTTTTCTCCCCACTGTATCGATGAGATCCGGGACAGAATCTTGAAGATTCTGTCCCTGGGGATTCCAATAGCAAAATGATAATTCTTTGTTCTCCAAAAACGGTTCGAAAAACAATTTGTTTTCCAGTCTTATGGCATCAATATATGGTTTTTCGGCTATTAAAACTGTAAACAAGTCTCTCATCTCCGTTCTTTTTAATTATTGGTGTTCTCCTCTTTGAACTCTTTTGTTACCTTGTCAAGCAACACTTCGTAATCTTCCGGTTCTGGAGATTCGAGGATAACTTCTTTGATTTTTCTCTGAATAATATCGATTACAGGATTTTCTTCAGCAGCAGGTGCGCGCATCATATCCATATAAATATGATAATTTCTCTTTAACAAGTTAAACTCATCGGTAAGACGTGTGCAAAGTACAAACTTAACATCTTCTGCTTTCTCCCATTTTGTATATTCTTCACGGAATACATCGATAACCGCTTCAACCATTGCTGTAATTTCAGAAATAAATCTTCCTGAATTCGGCAATGAGCAGTAGAACATAAGTGGAATAGCAAAAAGGCTTGTCGGATTTTCAACATATGTTTTGCCATCATCAGGTAATTCGTTAATAGCATCGCCGGCAGTATATCTTGCTTCCTTGTTCTTGCGGATTTCATCTTTCAATGCTTCTAAAGCTTTCTGACTTCCATCACAATGGGCGTGATTCTTTGCTTCTGCATCGTAATTAGGAATAGTATGGAGCAAGTTAAAATCAGACATATCATGGAAGAATTCTGTATCTTCATAGTTGCAATTCTTTGCCTCACTCATTGCTCTGTTACGTGCTTTGATAAGAGAAATATCTTCTACAACTTTTGCATTTACATAAAGTGCATCAAGGATTTCGTAAAATTCATCACAAAGTGTTCCATTAGGTACTAAAAGTTCAACATCACGATTATTGGAATCCTTGTATAAGTATATTTTTTTACCATTAGCAACAGCCGACAATGGCTTGAGCTGGATTGCTTTGTGAATCAGTCCATAAATAAATGCTTTATGGATTTTTCTAACTACCTGAGCCTGATAGTCGAAGTCAATTTCTGGCATACTCTTTATAGAATCCCATCTCTTATCAATATGTGTTGAAATGGCAGCATTCTTTGTTGAATCAGGTCCGATACTGCGTGAGTAATCTGTATATGCTTTATGATATGTACCTGCAGTTTTAACACCTGTTTCCGTTTCGAATGGTGCAGCAAATTTCTTTAATTTGTTTGGAGTAAGGTTATAAAGTGCATTATAGAAGTGAATTTCGTATTTAGAAATTGTATCTACAGGTTCGCCATTAGGCATTAAGTCTTTTACTCTGAACTTTCTGTTATCAAGGAGTATCTTGTTATATGCACAAACCTTGATTTCTCTTGGTTCCTCGTTAATTGCACGCTGAATAGAAGGAGCTGCAATTCTGCCTCCCATAGCAATAACTTCTGCTATATGACGCTCAGCATCCTGGACAGTAACCTGTTCAAATACCTGAGTGTCTCCTTCGCTTTCTGAACGCAAACGGATTCTTTCTTTTAAGCGCTGTTCAAGTTCAATGGCACTGATAATATCCTTATCAATATCATCACATTTTTCACGAACGCTCTTCTTGAAGTAGCCGAGTAAGATATCGTCAAAAATATTTACGCGTCTGTCTTCTTCAATATATCCATCACCTGCAGCATCTAATTCAAGCTTGAATATAGCATTGTTTTTAACTGCGTCAAAAATGCCACCATTTACATCGGAGTTAAGCATAGTTGTTTCTTTCTGTGCTTTCTGTAATGAATACTTGCTGAGTTCTACAAGCAATTCTTCAGTTGCACAGATATTAACATAAGAATCACCCTTCTTATATTTGAGTTCATCTACAAGGTCAATCTTCTTACGGCTTAATTCTTTTACTTTATATACAAATGTATTAAAGAAGTTATCAAACTGAGAAATGAACTCTGAAATGTAGAGGTATCCCTTTACATATGCTGCATGTGCTGCTGTTTTCTTGCAATAGTCTTCAAGAGCATCGAAGTATCCCGGGATATCCTGGTTCGCTTCATCATACAGTCTGCTGTATCCATTCATTTTCTCAATGATAGAAGGTTTCTTTTCTAATGAGCTGAGTTCTTCAACACCGTAAACTTTTTTCTTTGAGAATTTAAATGTATATTCTTTTTCTTTGAAAGAGTTTATCTGTGCAAATGCATTTTCGTGCATTGTTGATCTAGTCTCTTTCTCAAATTCTTCTTTAAGCTGATGCAATACGTATCTGATTGCACAAGGATGGAACACATCGCCCTGAGCATTCTTAAAAAGTGATTCAATGCTATATGCATCGTTTATGGTTATAGTTTTTTGTTCGCTTGTAAAGACTGATTCTGCCCAACGAGCAGCGATACCTTCGGAAATCGGTCTACCGTCTTTACCTCTTGCTTCAACTGCTTTGTCATAAGAAGACAGAGCATCAATTGCATCACTGATTTTATCTTCGCTGGTTTCACCGAAATTAGCACTCTTCCAGCTCTGTGCAGATTCATAAACACTCTTGAATCTTGCATCAGCTAATACAGATGCATATGCTGCCTTTTCAAAATCATTTTTGAATTTTCTGATTCTTGCATCAAGTCCCGCAAGTTCATAGGAGTTGTTCAAATCAACCGAGAAAGGATCTCTGCCGTTTGCAAGAGCTTCGTTATATTTCTTTTCCTTGCTGTCCCATGTTGATCTCGGAACACCGCGTTTTTTCTGTTCAGCTTGATAAAGAGCAACTGCATTATCATACTTTGTCCACTTTGTAGCATCGCCTTCGCCACCGATACTGTCAATGGCTAAATCATATGCAACATAATCTGCAATTTTTTCATAAGGATAACGAATAACACCTGCACCGATACCACCGAAACGGTTTCTGCCGTAGTTTCCAGGCTTTGTCATTTCTTTTATGATATTGTCTTCTACAGAGAATGCTTTTTTCTGCATAGGACCAATATTCTGTTCGTAAAGTGCCTGAGCAGCCTGATCAATGTACTGACCGATACTGATCATTGTGCTGTCCTCAGCATCCTGACCGTCCATAAGGAAACAGAAATCCATAGGAAGGAGTGAAAGTTGTTTCTGATTATCAGAACCGGCTATAGATACATTTACACCCAAGTTTGCAAATTGTTTTAAATCTTCATCCAAATCAATGAACCCTGAACCTTTCATCATGAAAGCATTGATTTCTTTAACTGTTGCATATGCGTTACGGGCCTGACTATCACGTTCTGTCTGTGAATCAATTACGCTGTCAAGTGTTTCAGGAAGAAGAACTAATGAACGAACAATTAAGCTTGTGTTGGGGTATTTTTCTTTTATGTAATCACGGATAAACATTGAAAGAGGAAGAATCATACCGGAACCTGTTCCGCCTGATGCAGTAGATGCTATAACAACACGCATAGCCTGCTTCATGTCTTTACCTGTTTTTCTGAATAAGTCATCAATTGAATCATATAAAGGACGTATTTTACCTGTTTTGATGGTGGAGTTCAGGGCTAGTCTTGAAATAGCACGAACCTGACCTGCACCTTCTGAAACAGTCTTATCATACATAACAGCATTTTTAGGGAACCATTTTTTTCTTGCCTCATCATCATAGTCGAGGTAACTTCCTACTGTCTGTGTGTTTGATGTTTGTACCCAATAAATTTTTGATTTTCCGTTTGCTACGGAAGAAAGGTCATTAACGTTGGTATCTAAACACAAGAAGTTAATGTTTTCTTTTTCTTCAGGTGCACAAAGGTCAGCAACCTTTTTAACAATTTTACAACCTGTTCCGCCTACGCCTACAAACAGAGTAGGAGCAGACACCTCATTTGTTTTCAAAATTTCTTTGTTTTCTGACATTGTATTTTCCTCCTATTTCATTATTTTTTCTTATAGTTTAATTTGACTTTAACGTAGAAATCTTCGTTTACGCCATTTAGTTGCATTGTGCCGGAATACATAACCGTATTACCATTACTTAAATCAAAATCTTTAGCACCGCTTATTGCAGGCTCTAATTTGTAAGTTTCTTCATTGATAAGATACTTTCTGTTACCAACGTTTACATCTTCAATAGATGCAGCTCCGAATTTTTTTACACTTTGTGCACTAACCAATGCTTTTCGTTTGGCTTGCTTGGTCATAAGATAGCTATCAGTTCCCGGTTGAACATTCATTCTGACACCGGTCTTCATTCCTGCATATTTTGCCTCAACCGTAAGTGTGTCATCGTTTATGGATGCATTAAACGCTGTGTTTTTGGTTACATCTTCACCACCTATATTCATCACACAATCTCTCTTATTAGTGTGTAGTTTGGTAGGAAGGCACTTAATATGTGAAACAAAATAAGCGATAACGATTATAGCTGCAATTACCAATAACCAGATAAGCCAGATTAGCCACAATGGCATATTGCTTAATCTTACTTTTACACTTTCTTCATCAGATAATTCTCTTCCCAAATTATCTTTTTGAATAACTGATGTTGTAATTTTATATTTGCCTTTTTCAAGTGTTCCCGATGAATTCAACTTAATTTCAAAAGCAGATTCTTCTGGAAGCGGTGTAACTGTATATCCCATTCCCTGACAATCAACTTTAAAATCAAGTGTTTTAAACTCTTCAGGTGAAAGCTTATTTCCTTTAAATGTTATAAGAGCTTTTATACTTTTACCTTTATCAAGCTTTGAAATCTCAAAATGCTTTTGGGGAGCAGTTAAGGTTATTTCTGGTGTCGCAACCTTATCTTCAATTACATATGTAAGTGGTGCTCTGCCAGAAGTTTCTTCACTGCCATCAGGAGTGTAGAATGCGTGAATAGTTACTGTGCATTTCCCGCATTTAGTAGCAATTGGATTACCGGAATCCTTGTAATGCAAAGACAACGCCCAATGGTCATCCTTAAATTCTTTTTTAATTTCAGCATTACTCTTTTCAGGTTCCCATTTGAGATCAACTTTTTCCAACTCTGGTCCCGTAAGTTGTTCACCTTTGTAATATACTTTTGCAGTATAGGTGCCGCTTTGCTCCAATGTTGCCAAATTGTAAACCTTGTCACCGCCGCTTATTTCAAGACGAACATCTCCGGCAGGTTTTGCAGCTACTGTTAATGAACCTTCGGGCCAACCAAAATCTTTTGCGGTTTTTGTGATTGAATATCCGTTCAGATATGATGCTGTAAGTTCTGCTGTAAATGTATCTCCAACATCTAGTGCAACCGGAGTTTCTCCGCTTTTTCCGCTATGCTTAATCGGATATTCCTTACCGTTTACAACATATTTTCCTTCATATACCGGATCACCGAGTAAATCTGAAGTGATAAGTTCTCCTGTTTTTGCATCCTTGAGTCCGAACTGAACCTTATAATTTCCTTTATATAAGGATTCAGGTTCAACTAAGTTTCCTTCCTCATCAGTAAAGACAAAGTCGAGGTCTGCATCCGGTTCATAATATACTTCAACATTAGAAGCTTTTCCTGAATATGAAATGTCGTAACTACCTGTCGAACAATCGGTATATGTCACAAGCATTCCTTGCAAAGAATTATCTACAGGCGATTGACCTGTTTTTTTATAGTTTCCAGCGCCGACACTTGAATGCTGTGTTTTTGCACTTCCTGCGGGCGTTGCCATTGCACCATTCTTGCCTGTAACTTTTACATCTGATACATTTTCACCTTGTACAAACACAATCAGTTTACTCAGCGTAATATCAAAATCAATTGTCTTTCCTGAAATATGTGAAGTGGGCAATGTATCTCTTGCAAAGATTTTATTACACATCATTGTTAGTGATGAAAGAACATTTTTACTGTCTGATGCTTTTTCACCCATATAATATTCCGAATTCATTTCCGGCATTGCAACCTTAGAACCTATACCGAGATACAAAATATTCAAATCAGGACCAATGCTATTATTAAATCTTTCTGCAAGTTTTTTCTTTGTGTCTGAAACCGATAGTTCTTTGCCGCCTTCATAGAATACTTGTCCATCCGTAAGGACTATCATGTAATTCTCTGTCCCTTGGGATGATGACAAATGTTTTATCGCAGCATCTATGGTTTCAATGTGAGTATCCAATGCTTTGTCGGTATAAATATTTCGAATCTGAGAGGCTTGATTTGGATCCGTAATTATAAATGGTGAATCCATTGTATACTTTTTGCCATTCACCTCTATAGGATTCATTGGATGGATAGAAAGCGAATCCCCTTTATTTAACATGGAGGCAAATACTTCCATTGCATACGTTGCTCTGCACCACGCCTTTTCGCCTTTTACATACATTGAACCGGAATTATCAAAAACGATTGCAATACTTCGTTTAATCTCTGCTTTCCCGGCAGAAACGGGTAATGTGCATACAAACAAGTTGCTAATCAAAAGCACTGCAACCAAAATATGCGTTAATACTTTTTTCACGTGACCACTCCTTTAAGTCTCTTTTTTGATTAGTTATTATCTGGCAAGCACATATTACACGGACTGTAAGTGCCTTTTTCAAAATCTTCTTTAGTCAACCTCTGAATGTTTGTTTTATTTTTCACAAAAATACATTCTTTTTTATGATAACACTCTCCGGTAGAAGTTACATAAAGATCATCTTTATATAAATTTTTGTTCTGAATTATCAGGTATCCCGCCAATGACCCAACTATTAGACACAGTATGATAACAGAAGCCATAAACGCTTTGTGATGAGCAGATATAGCATTTTTCACTTTTCTAAACCCACTTTTCTTTAGTAGATAATGCGAAAACTCGTTTGCATCATGTTCATCTTTTACATCATTACCAATGATAGGGCTTGTTGAGAAATGTTCACATACTATGTGTCCTAATTCATGAGAAAGAACCAGCAACTTTTCTTCATCATTCAAATCTTCATTTATAAAAATCAATCGATACTCTGCACTTACATACGCAAACCCTCTTGATTTAAGCGCATTTTCTCCAATGTCCAGATTTTGTATAACAGTTTCAACATCCTTTTCGTTAAAGATACTGTTAAACTCTATAACCGTGTACCCCATATCAGTTGCAGTGTTTTTCAAAGTAGCGTAATCAATAGATGTCAGTTTATATTTCTTTATAAAGGTTTTTGTTAGTTTTTTAATATTGTTATTCATCCTTTAATTTTTCCTTTTAATATTTTTTATTGCCCGAGAGGTATTCTTCTGTTCTTCCGATGCTTCTTTCTTTGATAAGCCGATTCCCTCAAAGAATTTGACAACTGCTTCACTAGAAATGTTATTACAACGAGAGTATTCAACCATCAAAATTGTCTTTATTGTGGAAAGCGCTTGTTCATCCAATGAATCAATTATGTTTTTGGTGTCTGCCTTAAATAGCATGCTTAATTTAAAATCACCTGGTTCATCACCATCATTGAATTTCTTAATAAGTTCATGCGGGAAAGCATTCATATTTCTGATTAGCTTATGCGTTTTTCTGTTGTAATCATAAAACCAAACCAGAGAAAGATAAGTGTTCCATGACATTTTTCTCGCTTTTCTCTCGATGGCACCATAAGTCTGCCTTGACGTTCCGATAATGTTGGCAATTTCCTCCTGTGATATTTCTGCCTTTGTTCTAAGAAGCGGTAACTCTGGGGTCAATTTTTCGATTAATGCATACATTTCTTCTTCTGAAAGATAATATTTAAATAACTCTTCCATCTCTAAGACTCCTTTTCGCAGAGTATTTAACTAAACGAAATAAATAATTGCTCATATTATACCACAATGGTGCTATTTTTGTCAATAAATTCCGACACTTTTCTAAAAAAACTTACAGGATTCCATAAATTAACATCTACATAATGATGGAATTGATAAAACTGATATAATTTAATTAGTTATTTTCCGTCAAAAACATGGTCATTGCAAGGAGGTTATCATATGGCTCGAAGAGGAGAAAATATATATAAAAGAAAAGACGGTCGCTGGGAAGGCAGATATATTAAAGGCAAGAATTCTGAAGGAAAAGCGACATATGGTTATGTGTA
>JAFWWX010000418.1 GCA_017517985.1 Clostridia bacterium
ACATTATAAAATAATGTACCTCCGGCAATTTTCCCGGAACGCTCTGAGCCTAAACACTATTTACCCTCGCTCAGACGAGCCTCTTTTTCATTTTCTATTATACCACAATCGAAAATGTTTGTCAACATATTACACTAAATCTATAACATAACGGTTTACCCGTACACGATATACGCATACGGGTAAACCGTTATAATTGCAAATCCGCCACAGCAGAAACACACTCCACGCTCATTAAAAATCTGTGTTTCTGCTGCATAGAAAAACAAGACTTGCGTGTCGCTCATCACACGCAAGTCTTGTTTTTTTACAAAAGGAGAGCCACAGAAGGCTCTCCTTCATCTTGATTATTTCACTAATTTAATCCTTGAATTTATAATAAGTCCCTCGGGATTTTCATTAACTACATTTTCTCCATTTACAACATATTCTACTTTATTGGGAACAATTAAAGAAATCTCATACTCCCCTTCTGGCACATAATTTCCGTTTACATCTCTAAAGTCCCATCGTGGGAAACTGAAATGAACCTTTGTTATTGTGCTCGTAGGAGCCGGAACAATGAGACTTCCATCGGGAAACTCCGGAACATCATAAGTTAATATAACTTCATCCTTACCATTATCAACACGTTTTATAATGTATTGCATCGGAATCGGCTTGAGTTCTATGTCATAATCTTCGCCATTTATTATATCCAGGGAATCGGCAACATAATCAGTTCCTGACATACTTATAGAGGTAATCCCAAATTCATCATTCCTTGTTACGGTTTGTCTCCACGATGGAAGCGCATTCCATTTATTTATACACCCTGTTCGTGCATCCAACATCATTGTTGTTGCTGCATAAAGAAATTTCCAGCTATCCTTTAGTACAGGAGCCTTAAACTCATTTGCTTTATAGTTTTTAAAAAATCTTACATCGCCTTGTTGTATAGGGTGAGAAAACTCCTTTTCTATTATAAATTCTCCCATATCCGAACCAAACAAATCTTTTCCTTTAATTTCATAATTACATCGAATAATCCCAATCCAATCTGTCGAATTATAACCATCACCATCGATATAATTTCTTTTTTCTAAAATATAACAAGTTGTGCTTCCATCTTCGCTGATGTATATATCTTTTTCTGGTTTTTCGGATATATTGCTTTGTGAGGCATCTATATTTACACCATTTTCTTCATCAAAAGTATAACTCCATCCAAAATTCCCGACAATATTCTCCCAAGTAAGCGGAATGTATATGATGTCTTTGTATCTTAACAATGGATATTCCGCTGTACCTCTAATTAAATTCAAATTTTCTCCCATACATACTGCCACCGTGCAATCAGCAATTTCGGCAATAACAGCTCGTGGGTTGATTTCATTTTCGCTTAAAGTATTTTTTACAACAATATTTTCGCTTTCCTTTTCAGTAAGCAGAAGAACATCTTGCTCATAGCCATCTACCCATTCAATAGTTCTTCCTACACTTTCACCAACATTGTATGTCATTGGTATATAAACGACATTATTATAAAATAAAGACGGATAAGTGTCATTTCCGATATATCCGCTTTCAATTATTTTAACATTAAACGGCGATATTGATGTAATTATATCATTTTCAGCCGCAATAACTGTGCTACTTAAAACAACAAATACTATCAATACTAAAAATATTTTCTTCATAAAATTCTCCTCGAAATCAGGGGCAGAAAAACTGCCCCTGTGATTCACACTGGATATGCTCCTATTATATAAGGAGTTGCCGCAGATGCAGGAATAACTATAGAAAATGGCTCAGTTAAGGTTTCTCCCGAACCAATACTTCCAAGATTGACTATATCTATATATTTAAACGCATCCGTTTGACCATACTTTGCAAGATCGCTCCCTAAATATGCAAACGGGAAAGATGGTCCTCCTATACTTCCAAGAAAAATTTTAAACGTTTTGGCTGTAGAAAAGTTGTTTTTTATAGGCAATCTTACAACAAATATTTGTCCAAAGCCACCCTCAAGAAGACCTGATGCTTGCCCGCTTTCGTCTATAATATCCGAACAATCATCTCCTCCAAAAACCCCTTCTACCGATGCTGCAAACTTATATGCTTGTGGAGTTGAATTTGCAAATTCTAATGTGCCAAACTGCAATGTTTGGTAAAATCCATTTCCATTCCCTCTTCTTCTTAATGGATCAGTAGACGCAGCACATGCAGTTGCTCCTGCAGAATTAGACACATACGCAATATCAAATAGAGTCACACCAGCAACCGTAGATGTTCCGCTTCTTTTTATTTGAATTTTTGCAACCACACCAAAAACATAATTATATGGTATTTGTCTATTGAAAATATTATAGTATTGTCCCGATTGCACGGTTATAACCGATGAACTACTATTAACATAATTTTCCCAGGCATTATAATCGGAAAAGCCGGTAGTATTATAAGACATACTCGTAACACCTTGGTTTGATATAGTAATATCAACCGCAAAGGAATTTGGGTTGTATATCAAAATAGTCGAATTAATACTTTTATTCACTCCGTTCACAGAAACTTTGTTGTGATGCCATGTATAGAGTTGCACCGTTCCTCTCACAGTTTCTCTGCATAACCACTTTCCAGCATCCGCAGTATGTGAATATGCCAACTCTTCAGGATTGTTAGAATAAAAGAAGTCTTCTGTTGTATTTCTGTACGTGGAACACCCTGTTGTTTTAAAAGTGGGGGTTCTTGAAGTTGGTGTAGAATTGTGTATCAATGTAGCCATATTTTTTCTCCTTTCTTCAACAAATAAAAAACGTGTAAATCAAACTCCTAAAATCAAAGGAGCTGACTCACACGTTATGCTTCAACAGTTAATATTCATCTATTTAATTTTTTGCACAGAGGAATATAACAACTGCTGCACTTTATATGAGCCTTGCCCCTTTGATAAATACTGTACCATCGTTATCTCCTCCATTCCTCTTAAGTTGTTCTTATTATATCATAAATTTTATTAAATAGCAATATATTTTGAAAATTTAATATTTTATTTAAAATCTCTTTTTCTCCCAAAAATTCTTTTTAAAAAACTTTGCGGAACATCAGCTCCCGACTTCTCATCAGAAAACTGCTGCTTACCCTCAATTATTTTTTCAGCCAATGCCTTTTGTTTATCTGCAGCTTGTCCGGCAGACAAAGCTGCCTGACTTTCAGCTAATTTATTTAATGTTTCGAGAAGCTGCTTATCTTTCTCCCTGTTATGCTCTCTTTCCTTTTCAAGTTCAGCCTGCAGCTTTTCCACTTGCCCCCTTAAAAATACAATTTCGCTATCCTCCGAAGGCGTAAACGAGGGTGTAAACGAACTGTCAACTGTTGACGACAACTTACCGTCAACCTGTTTACGGTCATTCTTCAAAAACGCCTGTTTTATAAGGTTTTCACCGTCAACTGATATGTAAACGACACCGTCAACAGTTGACGTAAACGGCTGTAAAGCTGTTGACAGTTCCTTACTCTTTCTTTTTTGATGAACAGCTTGCTTTGATACACCTAATTCATCAGCAATTTGTTTTACAGTTTTACTCATAATTACACCTATTCCTCAGACTCATCACTATTTATATTTTCACCGGCATTTATTCTTGCAATATCTTTAAGAAATTCATCACCATCTTGAGGGAAGTCTATTAGAGCAGTTGTATATACTCTTACTTTTTCTTTTCCCTCATCTTCTCCATAAAAGCCTTTTGATTGTATAAATTTAATTCCTTGCATTTGCATATACTCCATAGCTTTTACGATACTTCCCTTTGTACCCTCTAATCGCATACCAACCGTAAGATGAGCCATAACACACACTCCCAATATTATTTTATAATTTTAATTCACCTAAAATATAATCACTTAATTCTTGTGACGGTGTAATTTTAACAGAAATATGTCCGTCACGGTCAATTTGCTCCATGCGTTCGGATCGCAGACGTTCCTGCTGCAGCTCGGCAACTATTTCGTCAAAATATTTTATTACCGTATTTCTATCTACCCCAACAGCTCTTGCTATTGCTGCCTTTTTTGTTATACCCGGATTTTCTCTCATATACTCCATTATAACATTCTTTTTGCTTTTTCTGCCGTTCCCGGCTCTCCAATTCTTGTTACCATTTATTTCATCACGCACAAAATTCATCAGCTTAACGTGTTCAGCCTGTTTTCTCCCATTTCTTTTGTTTTTTTCAATCTGCAGACCGGATAATTTTGCAATATCATCTCTGGGAAATGTTACATAATCCTCGTTGTACATTTCCAAAGCACATTTAATATCATCTTCCGTAAATCGGTTTATATCTTCTATGCTCATATCGTCATAAATTTCTAAAAGAGAATAAGCATC
>JAFWWX010000419.1 GCA_017517985.1 Clostridia bacterium
CACCTTGACCTAAACAAGAAAACCACAATCATCCCGGCGCATATCCCGGTTGAATTTGTCGGGGCCAAAATCAGCTATAAAAGCATAAAAATCCGCAAAAGCACCGTGAAGCGAATGCGCAAGCGTTTGAAATGGCTATCAAAGGCATTTCTTGCCGGAGAAGTCACATTTGAAAAAGTAAATAATACCGTGCAAAGCTATTTGGGAATGCTGAAGCATTGCGATAGTAAGAATCTGCTTGACCGCATCACTTCCGAATTTGTGCTTGTATGTAACAGAAAATTGCCGCCTTGATGCGGTTATTTTTAATTCTAGCAGAAAGGAGAAAAGTGCGTATGCCGGAAGCAGAAACAAAATCATTTGAATGGCAAGTAATGGAGCGTTTAATCAAAATCGAAGATAAACTTGATGGATATGTTGAGTTTAAAAAGCGTTTCTATGAAGCAGAAAGACAAATCGGGCGAGTACAAGATGATTTACAGGATGCCGAAATTCGCATCGAGAAGTTGGAGCAGCGCAATCAATGGATTGCCCGGACAGCCGTGGGAGCAGTTATCACATCGCTTGTTGGTATTATTTTCTGTTTCGTGAAGCTAGGCATGGGGATTTAATTCATGTTAGGTTTTGAGAATGGCACAGAAAGCCACGCAAAAGCACCGAGGGCGAACAAATATACCCTCAACAAAGAAAAAGCCGAGAATGGGGCAAATTCGAGCGCACAGGGGCAAAATAAAGGCAAGAAAGCAACGGAATTTTCCAAGAAGATTCTAAATGAAACAAAGTTGCTTTTCCTTTCGCAGCTTGTGCTTGGATGTATCGCAGCATTATCCGGCTATGATACCACCTTTTTCATTTATTCCATCCCGGCAACCGCCGGAGTGTATGGGGCCGCCATTGTTTTCTATCTGAACAAAGCGAAGAT
Source organism: Clostridia bacterium (assembly GCA_017517985.1). The sequence goes on from JAFWWX010000419.1 coordinate 923, forward strand.
TGAAAATATTTGGAAAGGCAAAATTGGCTTCTTGAAGCTGAAAATGCGGCTTTCCGCCGAGTTGCCCCCGGAGCAATGGGAGAGGATTGAATCGGAATTATCCACCTTTGAAACCGCTTTTGATGCAAAAATTGATTCCGTGATTCAAGAATCAGTAAATAGCGATGTGGATATTCAAAATTATTAAAAAGGAGATGTGAAAAATCATGTTGGAAAAACTGAAAAGCAGAAAATTTTTATTAACCCTTTTGATGGTTGTAATCGCAGTATGCGGCGCATTAGGCAATAGTGATTCCCCCGGAATACAGATTGCTTGCATTGTGATTGCTTGCGTTGCCACGATTGCATACAACATCATCGAAGGTACGATTGATGCGGCAGCCGTTGCCGCCCTTTTAGAAACGACCATTGAAGCCGTGACGGATATTATCGAGGAAACGGAATCCGCCAAAGAAAACGACAAGATGGACGGAATCGAAACAAGCGGCACACCGCCCGATGCGGAATAATTGAATAATGATACATATTAACCAAGGCGGCAGCGATGCCGCCTTTTGCCTTTTAGAAGGGAGAGTTTATCCATGACAGAAAGAGAATTAAGAGATAAAATTGTCGGCATCTTTACAGGATGGATTGGCAAAAAGGAAGCAGATGGCAGCCACATGGCGATTGTGAACATTTACAACGGACACAAGCCACTTGCAAGAGGTTACAAAGTTACAAGTAAAGACCCTTGGTGCGCAACGGCAGCTTCGGCGGCAGCAATCGCCGCAGAATTAACCGATATTATCCCGACAGAATGCAGTTGCGGAAATCTTATCACACTTGCAAAAAAGATGGGAATTTGGGTAGAGAACGACAGGCACAAGCCCGAGCATGGGGATTATGTCCTTTATGATTGGGATGATATGGAAAATTATGCCGTAACCGATAATACAGGATGGCCGGAACATATTGGCATGGTTGCAACAGTTGCCGGAAACAATATGAATATCGTTGAGGGCAATATTAAAGATGCCGTAGGCACACGACAGCTTGAAATTAACGGCAAATACATCCGAGGGTATATTTGTCCTAAATATGCGGAAAAAGCCGCTAGAATGGCGCAGAACGCAGCCACAGGCACATCCGGGGCAACTACCACAACCGGGAATGATGCGATTATTTGGAATTTCTTAAAAAGCAAGGGATTAAATGATTATGCCATCGCCGGATTGATGGGAAATCTGTTTGCAGAAAGCGGATTAAGCCCTATTAACTTACAGAATACTTTTGAAAAGAAATTCGGTTTGACCGATGCGGAATATACTGCAAAGGTTGACGATGGCACATACACAAATTTTGTAAGAGATTCCGCCGGATATGGCCTTGCACAATGGACTTATTGGAGCAGAAAACAGGCTTTGAAACAGTATGCAGATTCCCGAAAGGCATCTATCGGCGATTTGCAGATGCAACTTGATTTCCTGTGGAAAGAATTACAGGGATATACCGCCGTTAGTAAGGTGCTGAAAGCTGCCAAATCAATCAAGGAAGCATCTGATGCTGTATTGACAGGCTATGAAAAGCCGGCCAATCAGAGCGATTCCGTGAAAGCGAAGCGCACAAACTACGGACAGGGCTATTTTGATAAGTTTGCCACAACAAAGCCTTCAGCATCAACAGGAGAGGGCGCAAGCGGCGCATCCGGCACGACTTACAAGGTTAAAAGCGGCGATAATCTGACAAAGATTGCAAAAGCCTATAATACGACCGTGGATGCCATTGTGGCAGCAAATAAGGCAAAATATCCTAAAATCACAAAGAATTATATTGTTGTGGGTTGGGAGTTGATTGTCGGACAGGCAACCGCATCCGCCGGAACATCCACCCCGGCAAAGCCTACCGCTGCAACATACACGGTTAAAAGGGGCGATAATCTGACAAAGATTGCAAAAGCCTATAATACGACCGTGGATGCCATTGTAAAAGCTAATAAGGCGAAATATCCGACCATGACAAAGAATTATATCCGTGTGGGTTGGAAATTAAGTGTATAAAAATAGACAGGCCCCGGCATCGCCTTTGCGGCGGTGCTTGGGCCTTTTCTTTTTAACAATCTGTAATTACATCCCGGAGCAATTCCGACACCCTTTGAATGCTGAAATCAACCTGGGCATCGTGATAAATCACATCCGCCGGATTTGTTACGCAAGATTCGATGCGCTTTATGAGGGTTTGCAATTCGTCTTTTGCCCGGCTCATTTCCTCATATTCAGCTTTTCCCATAATAGCAATCATTTCTTTTTCTCCCTTCCGCCGGGGCCGCAGCCCCGACAATGCATTTTTATCTTTAACAAGCTGCAAGAATAGCAGCAACAACATTTTCATAATGCGCTTTGATTCTTTTGGCATCTGCCACACATCCGTTTTCTTCTCCGAAATTCCATGTAAGCCGCTGAATTTCTGCATCCATGCCGGATGATTTTTCCTTGAAATGTTCTGCAACCTCTAAGCGGCTGATTTCTGTCTTAACTTCGATGGTTGCGTGTTCTTTGTTCCATTCGTGCGCTTCGGCTCTTTTCCAAGGGCTGCTAACTGTAACCATGAGGGGCCAAAAACCAACATTTCCTCTTGCCGTGCTGATTTTGCCTTTCTTGGAGATTTTGCGAAGGCTGTGGTCTTTACCGCACCAATCAGCATCCCCGGCAGAATGTTCCACAAAATACAATCCGTTATCATTCTTAAAGAATGCACCTGTGATTTCTACAATATCGCCTGTTTTAATTTCGATTCCGTTCTTATCTAACATTTTGTTGTCCTCACTTTCTGTATCTTATGTTTACATTATACACTATAAAGTGTAACTTGTCAATAGAAAATGTAAATAAATATTGAAAAATTTAAAAATACTTTTACACATTACACTTTAAAATTTACAGAATAAAAGCCGCCACAATGGGCGGCCGTTCAGACTACGCAGCAAATCACAACCAATTATATCTAAATCCACCGCTTAAAAATCTAAGTCCGTTAAAATCCTCTTTTTTGCCAATGATAGGAATTTCATTAAATTTCATTTGTGTGCGCTTTTCAATCTTTTCGATGATGTTTTCCATGTAATCCATATCGTTATCTAAACAAAAAATAAACTTATCATTCCAAAATAATGTGATATATGTGTGGCTTCCGCACTTTATAGACCAAGGGCAATTTGAATTTGTATTCATAATGTTTTCCTTTCTGTTGGGTAGGTGGGGCGGAGCATCCGCCCCTGTGGTTTATTGTTTATGCTAAAATCAACTGCGCTGTATTATATACATACAATCTATTGAAAGGGTGCTTTTTAAAATCTCCATTTTCTTTGATTGTTTTGTAAATGTTCGGGTATTTCAGTTTAATAACTATCAAATATTCTTCAAGAACGGAATCGCAACAAGCCAAGCAGCAAATAGCGTTTTCGATTTCGCTTTTATTGCAATTATAATTGATTCCATCAAGGCGGATGCCTTTTTCCTCTGTCAATCTTGTGTATTCTTTCATAAGCTCATTTTTTGTCATATCCTGTACTTCCTTTCATGTTTTATTTCTTTACCTTATGATTACATTATACACTATAAAGTGTAACTTGTCAATAGAAAATGTAAATAAAATTATAAAAATGTAAAGATAAAATTTCGCACGACACGAAAAAGTGTAAAATAGCATCTTGACAAGATACATTTTAAAGTGTAATATGTAATCAAATACAAGAAAGTGAGGGCAAGGCATGGAAATGACCACAACCGAAAAAATCAAGCTGCTAAAGGATAGATGCGGTTTGAACTTAGGCGAATTAGCAGAAAAAGCCGGAACTACCCGGCAGAATCTCAATAACAAATTCGGGCGCAATAATTTTTGTGAAAAGGAAATCCGAGAATTGGGCGATGTTATGGGATATGATGTAGAAATAACATTTATCAACCGGGAAACCGGGGAAAGGATATAGAATGTCAGAAATAGATTTAGATAAAATAGATTTGACCCAACCGCCGCCATCGGTGGACGATGAACCGGCCCGACAGTATTATTTTATGGCGAAATGCCGGGAGTATGTCCGGGCGATGTCCGAGAAGTTGGGGCGGCCGCTTACCTGTGCTACAATAACATTCGGGTGTCAGATGAATGCCCGTGACAGTGAGAAGTTAGTAGGTATTTTGGAGGTGGTAGGTTACGAGATCGTAGATACGGAAAAGGCCGATTTTGTTATTTTTAACACCTGTACCGTACGTGACAATGCCAATCAGCGTGTGTACGGCAGACTGGGTGAGTTAAAGAGTCTGAAAAAGAAAAATCCGGCTATGAAAATTGCACTTTGCGGCTGTATGATGCAGGAGCCAAGTGTGGTGGAAAAGATTAAGACAAGCTATCGTTTTGTTGATTTGATTTTTGGTACACACAATATTTTTAAGTTTGCTGAGCTTTTGAATGCAACCTTTGAG
>JAFWWX010000420.1 GCA_017517985.1 Clostridia bacterium
AGAACGAGTCTAATGGAACAAAGACATACTATTTTAATGTTTCTTCGGGTAGCGACTCTTACTCCTACAGAGTCTCAAAAGAAGGAAAAATAACAAAGGCAGGATTTATCAGCGGGACAGAAAAGAAAGTAACCTGGAGTGATGAAGACTTATCACCCAATGCTAATATTGATTATGATAAAACTACACTTTTCGGATCGCGCGGTGATGATAGTTTACTTCTTAATGTAAACGAACAGAACAGACTTGTCCTTGCGAAAGATGAAACCTTTAAACTTCGTGCATACAGAGTTTGGCAGATTATCAATAGTGATACTGCAAACATAATGATTGAGCCTGATTTTAACTATAACATTTTATCAGGTTCAGATATTATCAGTATTACACCTGTAACAAGCGGTAATGGCAACGCTAAAAACAATTGGCTTAATATTACGGCAATCGGCGAAGGTACTGCAATCCTTGAAATTGGCTACGATGCACTTGATATTATTTCGGGTAATTTAACTACAAATAATGGGCTTTCTGAATTTACATTTGGAGCTTGCGATGAAGCACGAAAAGGTCTTGTTATTGTTCAAACTGCAAATGCTGCAACTGATGTAAATTTTGGAATTAAAGCACGCGAAAAATGGGATGCGGAATTTGACACCTTATATTTCACAGGCGAATATGCAACACTCGATTTCCTTCCTACTGTTACGGAAGGTATTGTAAACAAGGTTGAGTTCAGTAATGACAACGGAAAAACATGGACAAAGCTTGACAAAAAAGATGATAATTACACTGCAAGAATTATAAGCGGAAACAACATCTTAAAGGTAACAAAAGATGACGGTACTACTTCATATCAGGTTGTTCGTGGCGATAAAATCACTTACACCGTTTCCAATGTTACAAATCCCGGCGAAAACTTAAGCGCAGGAGATGTTGCAAGAGTTACTTTTGACGGAATTCATTTCCCAATGGGTAAAATGTCAGGTATCTATAACCCTGGATATATCTACGGACACAAGCTTACCTATACTTTAGGGGAAGCACAGGTCCAGACGGCAGGTTCATTCCAGTACAATTTCCCTGCGAATGCGTATTTGGATGTAACGATTCCGGAAGATACAGAAACCGGAGATAGCTTTTCTCTTACAGACGGATATATTTATTTTAACAGTATGGGAAGTGCTCCAGGAGAACACAGAAATATAACAGATGAAGGTGTTCCGGCTGATTTTCACGCTACAAGCACTTACTATTCAAGGAGTATTCTTCCTGACATTACTATTACATTAGAATCAAACGATGTAAGTGGTGGCGATGACGGAAACGATGATGGCGATACAGACGGCGGAACGGTTGGCGGAAATACAGGAACTACAACAAAGCCCGATGATGACGATATCGATGTTTCAAATCTCAAGTTCGATATTTCAGGAAGTGAAATCAAGGGTTATGTAACAGTAAGCTTTGAAGATTTTGGTAAGCGTAAATCAGGTGAAAGCGGCGTTGTATATAAAAATGCGCTTGGTGAAATTATTGAAGAAGTCGAAGTTCCTTTCAAAAGCCGCGATACAATTGCGACAGTTACCTTAAGACTTCTGAAGGCTCTGGGCATAAAAGCATCATACACCGGAAGTGCTACAAGCAACTTCTACCTCTCATCAATTGGAAACTTTACCTTAAACGGAAAACATTATTCTTCATTTGGTGAATTTGATGCAGGCGCGGCATCCGGTTGGATGATAAAGCACAATAACTGGTTCATTAACATGGGAGCATCAGAGTTTACTGTACAAGATGGTGATAAGGTTGAATGGCTCTATACCTGTCAGCTTGGTGCTGATGTTGGTTGTGATTGGTCAAATCCGAGTGCTGAAATCACGGGCATTAACTTTAAATCAAACTATGGTACATTATCTCCCTCATTCAGCAAGGATGTGACAGAGTACACTTATTCTGTTTCTTCTTCCACAAAATCTATTTGCCTTGAGGCAAAGCAGGCAAACTATTGGGCAAAGGTTACATATAAATCAGGCGATAAAATATACAGAGCGATGGAAACAATTCCTGTATCAGACGGAACGATTATCACAATTGAAAGTGCTTTTGCTGAATATGCAGGAGATACACCTTCTGATACAGACAAAATAACAATTACAATACAGAAAAGCTCAGGCGGTACAAGTGGCGGATCTATTTCTTCTCCTAAAGATGATGAGCAGAAAGACACAACTCAAAAAGCAGAAACAACAACTACTATCAAACCTGAAGTAACAACAAATTCTTCAGGTGAAGCAAAGGTTGAAATAAAATCCAAAGATGTTACCAATGCATTGACTCAGGCAGAAAAAGACAATGCAGATGTTTTGGAAATTGCACCTAAAGTAAATGGAGATGCAAGCAAGGTTGAAGTCAGCCTTCCTGCAGAATCTTTAAATAAGATTGCAGAAAGCGGACTTGGACTTAACGTAAACACACCTGTTGCTAATATTAAATTGCCTGAAAAGGCTGTTTCTGCACTTGCAACACAGGACGGAAAACTTAATGTTACAGCATCCTCCGATAAAGACGGAAAAATTTCTATTGATGTGTCTGTTGGCGGAAAAACTGCTGAAAAGATTGACGGCGGAGTGAAGCTTGCTCTTTCTGATGCTGATAATGACAAGGTTATGGTCATTGTTAATGAAGACGGCAGTGAAACGATAGTAACCAAGCATATTGCAGAAAACGGAGAGCATCAGGCTATCCTTCCCGGAAGTGCAACAATTAAGATGATTGACAATCATAAAGAATTTACCGATACAAACGGTCACTGGGGTGAAGACAGCATCAACTTTGTTGCAGGACGTGAACTTTATCAGGGTGTTGGTGACGGACGCTTTGACACAGAAGGTACTATGACAAGAGCAATGCTCGTTACCGTACTTTACCGTCTTGAAGGTGAATCTGAAACAGATTACGAACATAGCTTTAATGATGTTGCCGATGACCAGTGGTATGCTGATTCCGTTGCATGGGCAAATGCAAATAATATTGTTAAAGGTGTAGCCGAAGACTCCTTTGATCCTAACGCTTTCGTTACAAGAGAACAGGTTGCAACTATTCTTTATCGTTATGCACAGTATCTTGATATGTCAACTCATCATAAAGGTGAGCTTACACAGTTTGATGATCATCACGAAGTAAGTGATTGGGCAAAAGATGCGAAATCATGGGCTGTTGGAGCAGGTATTATTACCGGTAAGCCCGGAAATATTCTTGATGCCGGCGGTGATGCAACAAGAACTGAAGTTGCTGTCATTTTGCAGCGCATTATTGAACTTATGGTGAAATAACCAAAAATTATTATGGTGGAAAGGCCGCAGTTTTTACTGCGGCTTGTTCCCCGTAAATGTATTGATTTTATAACAGCAAAAAACTCACGAATTAAATTTGAAAAATATATCTTTTGCAGTAAAAAGATTTTATATAAAGTTAAATTATAGATTACAGGAGGATAAACGAATGAAACAACTGAAAAAAAGAAGCATAAGCCTTCTGCTTGCAGTAATTCTGATGTTTAGTCTTTATATTCCGGCAATGGCGGTTACAGAGGATGAAATCACAACCGCTGTCAATAAGAGTGCAGAATTTATGCTCGGTGCAGTCAAGGCTCCGCAGGTAGGCTCTATTGGCGGAGAGTGGGCTGTGATTGGACTTGCACGCAGTGGTTATTCCGTACCCAATGAATACTGGAACAATTATTATAACACCGTAGAGGAATATGTGAAGTCCTGCGATGGTATTTTGCATAACAAGAAATACACAGAATACTCCCGTGTCACGGTCGCCCTGACTGCAATCGGAGCTGATCCTGCGAATGTGGCAGGATATAACCTTTTAACTCCTTTGGGAGATTTTGAAAAAACCATCTGGCAAGGAATTAACGGTCCTATATGGGCACTCATTGCACTTGATACAGGCGATTACGAAATGCCTGTCAATACTGAAGCAAAGACTCAGGCTACAAGGCAAATGTATATTGATGAGATCCTGCGTCGTCAGCTTAATGACGGAGGCTGGAATCTCACAGATGAAGGCGGAGACGGCAAATCTGATCCTGACATTACAGGAATGGCATTGCAGGCTTTGGCAAAGTACCAGAGTCAGCCGGCAGTAAAAACTGCAACAGATAAGGCACTTAATTGCCTTAGTAATATGCAGGACAACAATGGCGGTTTCTCAAGTTGGGGAACTGCAAATTCTGAAAGTGTGGTTCAGGTTATAGTTGCTCTGTGTGAGTTGGGTATTGACTATAATGACAGTCGATTTGTAAAGAACGGTTTTACACTTTTAGATAATCTTATGACATACCGAAATGATGACGGCAGCTTCCGACATACTGCAAACGGCAGCGGAAGTAATCAGATGGCTGCTGAACAAGGCTTCTACGGTATTGTAGCCGTTATGCGTGCTATACAGGGGAAGAACAGCCTTTACAGAATGAGTGATGCAATTTCCTTTACTGAAAGCACAGAAACAGTTATTGGCTTAAAAAATAAAAATCCGGATGTTCAGAAAATGAATATTATAAATCCGGGTAAGACCTTTGAAGATATTGTGGCACACAAAGACATAACCGCCATTGAAGCATTGGCATCAAGAGGAATTATAAACGGAAAATCAGAAGACAGTTTTGAGCCGAACAGTACAATGACAAGAGCTGAATTTGCAACGATTATTGCAAGAGGTCTCGGACTCCCACAAAAAAGCAGTGATGTTTTCAAAGATGTAACTGCA
>JAFWWX010000421.1 GCA_017517985.1 Clostridia bacterium
ACAATGTTTTTTATGCGTGATATTATATGCAAGTTCTGGAAAATAGTGAAGATTTAAATATGATAACAAAAACAAAGAAAAACATACATACTACCCGAACTTTCACGGAGGAATAAAAAATGAATCTTGAATTTGGTTTTATGGCGCAGAATGCACTGATCGGTATAGGACTTGCAATGGATGCATTTTCCGTTTCTGTCGCAAACGGACTTAATGAGCCTTGTATGAAGAAAAGAAAAATGTTCGGTATTGCTGGAATGTTTGCGTTTTTCCAAGCTTTGATGCCGATGATAGGCTGGATTTGTGTACATACCGTTATTCAGCATTTTGAGAAGTTTAAGCTTTTTATTCCCTGGATTGCTCTTGGCCTTCTTGGATTCATCGGTGGAAAAATGATTTATGAGAGTCTTACTGACAAAGACTGTGACTGCTGTGAAAAGCGCGGTCTCGGTATTACAGCTCTTATAGTTCAGGGAATTGCCACATCAATTGATGCACTTTCCGTTGGCTTTACAATCGCTGAATACAATCTTGCCTCTGCTATAATCGCTGCACTTATTATTGCTGTAATTACCTTTGTCATATGTCTTAGTGGCGTATTACTTGGTAAAACTGCAGGCACAAAACTCTGTGGCAAAGCCGGAATGTTCGGCGGTATTATTCTTGTAGCAATCGGTGTTGAAATATTCCTTTCCGGAACCGGAATTTTAAAATTCTGAATAAATTCAAGGCTGTTCACAACACTGTGTAACAGCCTTTTACTATCATTCTATTCGCTGTGCGACATCTCTTATACACTCAACCCTGCAACGAAGAATAAACTCTTTTTCCGTTTGTTCTGACAAGAATGTGGTGGATAATATATCGCTGTCGTAAAGTTCGCGTGAAATTTTTTCATACATAGCTTTGTAAGCCTTTTCACTTGTTTTCTCAGGAGAAATTTTTATATATTTATTGGAATATCCTATTTTCCTTGTTGTCCTTACTTTAATTGGAAGAACTGTGTTTTCGTTAATTCTGACCCTTTTCAGTTCATTGAGACACACATAATTCTCAGATTTTTCGTCTTTAAAACTATTGATTTTAAACTTCATTCCAAGAAAAGAAAAAATATTTTTCAATGATATTTCACTGTCAAATTCAGTTACACAGTCCTCATAAGAAACAATAACCATAAAATCCTCAATGGTACGGGCATATACCTTTCCCAAAGCGCCTGATATATACTCTTTTCCATCACCTCCAAGCTCCACCGGTGATATTATTACAGTTCCTTTTTCAATGGTATCTCCCTTTTTTACAAGTGCAGTACCGCTATACACCTCCGGTCGTTCAATTACACAATCTTTTGATGCAATTATTCCGCTTTTTGAAGGTATATTTTCTATATTCTTTTTTTCAGCACGTTCCGTAACCTCAATAAAGGCGGCATTGCCACTCATATTAATTGCTATTCTTGAGAATCTGTTATCAAGTAGAATAAATCTGTTACATATTGAGGCAAGCTTTTTGGTTTTATAGGGTCTGCCTATACTGAACCCCACCTCTGACAGTGTGCTTTCTATTTCTTCAATGCCGATTTTTTCATTTCCGGTTATTGTTATATCCCAGACAGTTCCGCTTTGATAGTACACAGTTAGAAGTGCGATGACAAGTCCGAGTATAAGTCCCGGTTTTTTTATTGTTTTTTTTAATCTGAATGGTAGTCCATACCGTAATTTTTCAGTGATTTCACACTCTGTGCTTTCAAGATATGACACTACTCTTTTTGAAAGTAATGCAAGACAGGAAAATTCTATTTCAAAGTCGCCTGTTACCTTTACATCATATACTGTTTCCGGGAATTCTGACATAAGTTGTCCAGCCTTTACCGACGGATTTGAGCAGTGAACAACATATCTTTTACTTCCGAGTACAAACTTAAACAACCACCTCATAGTGCATCACCCGGTACATTATCAAAGCATATTCCCGTTATAAATCCGGAAAGCTTCACTGTATATCTGTTGTAGAAGCACATCTCAAGTCCTCGTCCGCTTACAGAAACCGTCATTCCGTTAATACACATGACAATTTCGGTGTCGCCGTATTTTTCAACCGATATTTTTCCTTCCGCAAAAAGCTCTCTGTTCCCGGAAAGATTAAATGTTGGTCTTTTTATGTAACCTGATATGGAATTACTCTTTATTCCTACAGCCTTTGACTTTAATTTTCTATATATACCCTTGCTGTCCGACAAACAAATCATCCCCTGTTCTCTAAAACATCATATGATAATATTATGTTTTTTTATTCTATTAATGACCTTTCCAAAATAAACTTGTTATATAATTACGGATTTTTGGAAGCTTGTTATGTCAAAACACAAATATTTTTTCGACTACATTTGTTTATTTATTTCTGCTTTTTGTCTGTGCTGTATGTTTTTGTTTCCGGGTATTGTAAAAACCACCGTTTTATACTCACTTAAAGTTTGCGCAAACTCACTGATTCCTTCACTTTTTCCATTTATAATAAGCACAAGACTTTTGTTTCTTTTTCTTTCACATACAAAGAAAAAAATGAGTAATAAAATAATATTCGCCGGATTATCATCAACTGCCCTATACGCATTTGCAACCGGAATAATATCCGGTTTTCCGACAGGGGCAATAATATCCGGCCAGCTGTACAAAAACGGCAATATCACAAAAACGGAAGCGGAAAAAGTCGCAGTGTATTCCTCTGTCGCAAGTCCGGCATTCTGCTTAAACTTTCTTGGATACGAGATACTAAATAGTCGTATATACGGATTTTTCATATATCTTGCCTGTGTAGTTTCATCTTTACTACTTCTTGCTGTCAGCAGTTTTATATCAGATAAAAATTCTATACCTGACACAACAAATATAACGCAGGGTAACTCCACTGTTGCCGAGATAATTACCGACAGTAGTATCACAATGCTAAGTATATGTGCATTTGTTACCTACTTTATGTGTATTGGCAATGTACTCATAAAGTCTATCTCATTCGTCTTTTCAAGCACAAGATTTATTGAACCATATATCCTAGGGATACTTGAGATGACATCCGGAATTGCAATACTTGCTGATTTTGATTTTTCAAAACGCCTTTTATCAGCGTCTGTCATCACGGGTTTCGGTGGAATTTCCGCAATGATGCAGGTATGGGGTATTTGTCATAAAAACAGGCGTATGTGTAAAAGTATTATTGCTGTAAAAGCTGTATCTTTGATACTTACACCACTTGCAACATTTCTTATAATTTTATTTTTTAACTTAACCCAAACACCACTAAAAATAAATTCTGATGTTGTTATTAAAATACTCGCACTTATGTCGGTTATTGGCATTTCATTATTTATTTACAGTAAAAAAAGAAAAAAACCAAGAAATGCAAAGTAAATTTGTGAAATATAGTTGCAATTTTCGATTTTATATGATAAAATATATTTTAGTCGGCAGTTGCCTTATGTAAATTTGCCACGGAAAGGATTTTACATAGTTTATGTTTTCAAAACAAAAGATTTCAGATGAAATTATGGAATGCTGTGCTATGTGCGAACATTCAATGAAACTTGACTTTAAGGGTCAGTATTTATGTAAATACAAAAACAGAATTGCCGAAACGGAAGCTGAAGATGTATGCCGTCATTTTGAGCCGGACTTGTTAAAACTTGAACCCAAACCTAAAAAGAAATATAAATTTGAAAATTAATTTTACGGAGGATATGAAAATGACTAACGTTGAACAGAAACTCTTTGAAACAGGTATTATTCCCGTTGTTGTTATCGAAGACGCAAAGGATGCAGTTCCGCTTGCAAAAGCTCTTTATGAGGGCGGAATAAAAGCTGCCGAGGTTACTTTCAGAACCGAGGCCGCTGCTGAAGCAATAAAGCTTATGTCTGAAGCTTTTCCGGATATGCTTGTTGGTGCAGGTACAGTTCTTACTCCCGCACAGGCTGACAAAGCAAAGGAAAATGGAGCAAAATTTATTGTAAGCCCCGGTCTTAACCCAATTGTTGTTAAGCATTGTCATGAAATCGGTATTGAAATTGTTCCCGGTATTTCAAGTGCCTCTGAAATTGAACAGGCTATGTCCCTTGGACTTTCAAGTGTGAAATTCTTCCCTGCCGAAGCTGCAGGAGGCATCCCTATGCTTAAGTCACTTTGCGCTCCCTACAAGAACATAAAGTTCATGCCCACTGGTGGTCTTAATGAAAAGAATTTCACAGACTATCTTGCTCTTGACTGCGTCTTCTGTGCAGGTGGCGGATTTGTTGCAAATACAAAGCTTATCAAAGAAGGCAATTTTGAAAAAATCAAGGAAATTGCAAAAGAAACAGTTCGTACAATGCACGGCTTCAAAATTGTTCATGTCGGTATAAATGCTGACAATGCAGATAACGCTTACAATATTGCAAAACAGTTTGCTCCTTTCGGACTTGACATTTCAAAGGACAACGATGGTGGTATGTTCCTCAACAAGGATATTGAAATTATGAAGAAACCCTGGTACGGTGAAAAGGGTCACATTGCAATCGCCTGCAACAACATCAAGCGTGCAGAAAGCTACTGCAAGTCTCTTGGCGTAAAGTTCATTGAGGAATCAAAGAACATTGATGCAAAGGGCAACTACAAGGCAGTTTATGTCGACGGTAATATAGCAGGTTTTGCTGTTCATCTCGTTCAGGCGTAAAACATATTAAACCTATGTCCGGCAGTATTTACTGTCGGACATTTTAGCAGAAAGGCGGAATTTATGCTAAAACAGTTTGAGGCTCTGCTCAGAGCATACACCATTCTTGAAGATTTAACTCCACTTAAATATGACTGTGGCACTCTTTGCGATTCTCTTTGCTGTAAAAACAACTCAACTGAAGATGAAACTTTGGGTATGTGGTTACTCCCTTATGAAAAAGAGCTTCTTTCAGCTCTTGTTTCAGAAGATAAACAAACAGATTTTAGATTCGGAAAAGCAGAAGACGGCACGCAGACGGTCTTCTGTCGGGGCAGATGCAAAAGACAGTTTCGTCCTTTTGCCTGCAGAATTTATCCTTTTTACGCAGATATTATGAAGGATATAACCGGCAGAACAAAAATAAAAGTCAAAATTGACCCAAGAGCAAGACTTACCTGCCCTATTGCAATGCAAAATTCGTATCTTCGTCCAAGCATAGACTTTATAGCTGGTGTCAAAAGTGCCGTGAGAGAGCTTATGAAAGACCAGGAAATAAAAAAAGATCTTATTGCAATAAGTGAATTTCTTTCAGAAATTGGCGAAATGCAGAGTAAACTTCTCGGAATATAAAAAAATATTGTATTTATTCGTATAAAATTTTCTTAAGCTATTGAAAAAAGAAAAGATTTATTGTATAATTATACTGTTATATAATATTTTTACACAAACAGGCTTACAAGCCGGAGAAAGGATACGGGATGAACAGACACACAGCCAGAGAAATAACTCTTTGTCTTCTTTTTAATTTCAGTTTCAACACAGAAGAAAAGCCTGACGAGCTTCTTGAACTTTATATTAACTATTTTCCGGATGCAGAAAACGGTATCATTCCTGAAGAAATCAGAAATGATGCCTATATTTCCACAACATATTTTGGTGTGACACAGAAAATATCCGAGCTTGACTCGCTTATTGAAAATGCTGCGTCAAACTGGAAGCCAGAAAGAATTTCAAGAGTATCTCGCTCAATTTTAAGACTTGCTGTTTATGAACTTCTTTACATTG
>JAFWWX010000069.1 GCA_017517985.1 Clostridia bacterium
GGCACAGACTATCATTCACACCTCGGTACACGCCGTGCGGGTATGGCGGCATATAATAACGAGGTTGGACTACAGAGAGAAATTCACAACATCCAGAACTCACCATTCAGAACAAAGTTCGAGGATGTGTTTGACGAGATGAGCGGTAACGGTGCAATTGGCTGTATCAGTGACACTGACCCGCAGCCGTTGCTTATTCGCTCAAATCTCGGAAAGTATGCTATATGTATTATTGGTCGTGTCAACAATGCAGAGGAGCTTATTGAAAAATACCTGACAGGTGGCGGTCAGTTTACCGCAATGACAGGTGGTAAAATCAATTGCACCGAGCTTGTTGCGGCACTTATAAATCAGAAAAACACCTTCCGCGACGGAATAACCTTTGCTCAGGAGGTTATAGAGGGCACAGCCTCTATACTGATTCTTAAAGAAGGCGGAAACCTTATAGCAGCAAGAGATAAAGTAGGAAGACTTCCAATAGCTCTTGGAAAATCGGAAACCGGTGACGGCTACTGTGTATCCTTTGAGTCCTTTGCATATCAGAAGCTGGGCTATGATGACCTTCGCGAGCTTGGACCGGGAGAAATTGTTGAGATTTCACCGGATAAGGTAACAGTACTGAAAGAGCCGGGCAAGGAAATGAAAATTTGCTCGTTCCTATGGAGCTATTACGGATACTCAACTTCCTCCTACGAAGGAAAAAGTGTTGAGGTTATGAGATACAGAAACGGCGAAATAATGGCAGAGAATGATATGGCAAACGGTATTGCCGGTGATGTGGACTATGTCGGCGGAATTCCGGATTCCGGAACACCTCACGCTATGGGGTATGCCAACAGAAGCCACAAGTTCTTTGCAAGACCCTTTATAAAATATACTCCCACCTGGCCGCGTAGCTTTATGCCATCAAATCAGAGGGAAAGAAACAGAATTGCCAAGATGAAGCAGATTCCGGTACACGAGCTTATAAAGGACAAGAATCTGCTCTTTGTGGATGACTCAATTGTAAGAGGCACACAGCTTCGTGAAACAGTAGAGTTCCTTTATGACCACGGAGCAAAGGCTGTGCATATGCGTTCAGCCTGTCCTCCGATAATGTACGGATGCAAATATCTGAATTTTTCAAGTGCAAGAAGCGAAATGGAGCTTATAACAAGAGCTACCATAATGGAGCTTGAGGGCGAGGAAGGCTTTTCGCACCTTGATGAATACAGCGATGCTTCAACAGAAAGAGGAAAAAAGATGCGAGAGGCAATCTGCGAAAAACTGCACTTTTCTTCTCTTGAATTCCAAAGTCTTGAAGGAATCATAAAGGCTATCGGTATTGAGCCTTGTAAGCTTTGCACCTACTGCTGGAGCGGTAAAGAATGATTTTTTGAATAAAATCAACTCTCGCGAATTTAAATTTTACCTCGTTATTTCTAACAATGAATTTTCAGTAAAACAACGAAAGGACTTTTAAAAAATGCTTAATTCAAAATCCGAAAGCTACGCAAGCGCAGGCGTAGACATTACTGCAGGTTATAAGGCTGTTGAGCTTATGAAGGCTCACATTGCAAAAACAATCACAAAGGGATGTGTAGACGACATCGGCGGCTTCGGCGGTCTTTTTGAGCTGGATATGACAGGTATTACAAAGCCTGTTCTTGTTTCCGGAACAGACGGCGTTGGAACAAAGCTCAAAATTGCTTTTATTCTTGACAAGCATGACACAGTTGGTATCGACTGCGTTGCCATGTGTGTAAACGACATTATCTGCTGCGGAGCAAAGCCTCTTTTCTTCCTTGACTATATCGCTTGCGGCAAGAACTATCCCGAAAAGATTGCTGACATCGTAAAGGGCGTTGCGGAAGGCTGTGTTCAGTCAGGCGCTGCTCTTATCGGTGGTGAAACTGCTGAAATGCCCGGCTTCTACCCGGTTGACGAATACGACCTTGCAGGTTTCTCTGTGGGTGTTGTTGATAAGTCAAAGATACTTGACAACAAGTCAATGAAAGAGGGCGATGTTATTATCGCACTTCCCTCGAGCGGTGTGCACTCCAACGGTTTCTCACTTGTTAGAAAAGTGTTTGATGTTGAGAAGAACGACATTACAAAGCCCTGCGACTTCCTTTCCGGAAAGAGCATCGGCGAAACACTTCTCACACCCACAAGAATTTATGTAAAGCCCATGCTTTCACTGTTTGAAAATGCAGATGTAAAGGCAGTTTCCCACATCACAGGCGGTGGCTTCTACGAAAATATTCCGAGATCTATTCCTGACGGCTTCTGCGCAAAGGTTGAAAAGAGCGCCGTTAAAGTTCTTCCTATATTTGAGCTTCTCGCAAAGACCGGCAACATTCCGGAAAGAGATATGTTCAACACATATAATATGGGCGTTGGTATGAGCGTTGTTGTTGCAAAGAACGATGCTGACAAGGCACTTGCAACTCTCAAGGCTGCAGGCGAAGATGCTTATATTATCGGTGAGATTGAAAAGGCTGACGAAAAGATAAAACTTATATAACATAAATTCGGAATTCGGAATTCGGAATTCGGAATTGTGATTGTGAAGAATGGTTTTTGTTTTGCAGAAACCGTATAAATTCGGAACTCCGAACTCTGACAGCTCGGATTTCGCATAATACTCCGAAAGGAATCGCTGTTATGACTCCAACTAATATTGCCGTTCTTGTTTCAGGTGGTGGCACAAATCTTCAGGCACTTATTGATGCCGAGAAAAGCGGTATTATCAAAAGCGGTAAAATTTCCCTTGTAATATCTTCAAAACCGGGAGTGTATGCTCTTGAAAGAGCAGAGAGGGCAGGCATAAAAACCGCAGTATGCGAAAGAAAAGCTTATGCCGACAAGAAGTCCTTTGACGATGCACTTCTCCGGATACTTGAGGAAAACAATACTGAGCTTATAGTTCTTGCAGGTTTTATGTGTATTCTTGGCAAAGAATTTACGGACAAATACCCTGAAAGAATTATAAACATACATCCGTCGCTTATACCTTCATTCTGCGGAGAAGGATTTTACGGACTTCACGTTCACGAGGCAGCTTTGGCATACGGTGTTAAGGTTACCGGTGCGACAGTTCATTTCGTAAATGAAATTCCCGACGGCGGAAGAATCATTATGCAGAAAGCGGTTTACATAGAAGACGGAGATACTCCGGAAATTCTGCAGAAACGTGTAATGGAGCAGGCTGAATGGGAAATTATGCCTCTTGCCTGCGAAAAGGTTGCATTGGAAATTGCAACAAAAAAGGCAGAATAATGAAGGACGGAAAATTAAGCGGTCCGGCGATATTTATGTACAGCACCGTTGTAATAATGATAGCGGTTACGCTTTTCTCGTTTGTGGCATATTACGATGGATATACAGATAACGGAGCTGTTCTCTGGACAGGCATAGTTTCCTTTATGATTGTGTACCATTTCTGGACACGGCTTATAATGGGAGCACTATCAAAACATTGGAAAATTATGTATAAGCACCCGTTTTTTAAACCCCTTTCCTTTGAGAAGAAACTTTATAAAATACTTCGTGTAAGACAGTGGCGGGACAAGGTGCTGACCTTTAATCCGGATGAATTCCTTCTTTCAAAAAGAACACTTCCGGAAATTGCAAATACTATGGCAAAAGCGGAGGTCGACCACTGGGTAAACGAAATTATATCTATAACGGCAATATTCTTTTCTCTTATATGGGGAGTATTCCCGATATTCTTTATAACTTCTATTATGGCGATGCTATTTGATGCACAGTTTATTGTTGTACAGAGATTTAACAGACCCAAAATTGCAAGGCTTATTGAAGGAAAAGAGAAAAAAAGACAAAAATTAGAGAAAAAACAATACGAAACAAACAATGTGTAAACCGTTAAAGTCGTTTATTTGCGATAATGGCGTTATGCACAGTAAATACCTTAGAATTTTCACAAACTATTTGTTACGCCGGTAAGTGGCGAGATGGGAGAAAATTATGAGCAATATCTATGAAGTAAAAACAATAGGTGAGAGAATCCACGGAAACAGCTACGTTGGTAGAGGCGTGGTACTTGGAAAATCTACAGATGGAAAGAGTGCTGTTGCTGCTTATTTCATCATGGGCAGAAGTGAAAACTCCAGAAACAGAATTTTTACTGAAAAAAACGGTGACATCTTCACAGAACCCTTTGATGCATCAAAGGTTGAAGACCCATCACTTATCATCTATGCGGCAGTCCGTGATACAACATCCAAGCTGATAGTTACAAACGGCGACCAGACAGATACCATTTATGAGTATCTCAAGAGTGGCAAGACCTTTGAAGAGGCTCTTGAAAGCCGTGAGTTTGAGCCGGATGCGCCCAACTTCACACCTAGAATCAGCGGCATGATAAACTTTACAGGCGCAGATTTTACATATAAGCTCTCAATTCTTAAAAGTATTGATGAAAAGGGAAGTGAGTGTGCAAGATATTTCTTCAACTATCCTGCAAGAAACGGTCTTGGTCACTTCATTCACACCTACAACTGTGACGGCAATCCTATTCCCACATTTACCGGTGAGCCTGAAAGAATCAGCATCCCCAATAACATTGACGAATTTGCAAAAGACATCTGGGAGAATCTTAATGAAGACAACAAGATTTCTCTCTATGTAAGATATACAAACCTTGAAGACGGAAGCGTTGATACAAGAATTATAAACAAGAATCAGTAATTTTTGTTTAAACCCAGATTCTTTCTGTATAAAATATAGATTTATTCCGCGAAGCGGGTTCAATAAAAAGAAGATTTTGAAAAGCAAAATCCACAAAAATTCCGAATTCCGAATTCCGAATTCCGAATTTTCCTCGGTTTTCCGTGTGTTTGGTTTTCGCAAAAAGGAGATAAATAAATGAAAGAATTCGAACTCAAATATGGCTGTAACCCCAATCAGAAGCCGTCAAAGATTTATATGGCAGACGGTAGTGAGCTTCCCATTGAAATTCTTTGCGGAAGACCCGGTTATATCAATTTCCTTGACGCATTCAACTCCTACCAGCTTGTAAAGGAATTAAAGGAAGCTTTCGGAATACCTGCCGCAGCATCCTTCAAGCACGTTTCCCCCGCAGGTGCGGCAATAGGACTTCCTCTTTCCGAAAAGCTTAAGAAGGCTGTATTTGCAGACGATATCGAAGGACTTGACGAATCACCCCTCGCCTGCGCTTATGCAAGAGCAAGAGGAACAGACAGAATGTGCTCTTTTGGCGACTGGGTTGCCCTTTCTGATGTTTGTGATAAAACAACAGCACTTCTCTTAAAGCGAGAGGTTTCCGACGGCGTTATCGCTCCCGGATATACCGACGAGGCTCTTGAAATTCTCAAGACCAAAAAGAAGGGTAATTACAACATTGTAAAAATAGACCCCGACTATGTTCCTGCAGTACAGGAAACAAAGCAGGTTTACGGTATTACCTTTGAGCAGGGAAGAAACAACTTCCTTATAAATGGCGAACTTCTTTCCAATGTTGTAACTGACAACAAAAATCTTCCCGAATCCGCCATTCGTGACCTTATAATCTCGCTTATTACTCTTAAATACACACAGTCAAACTCCGTATGCTATGCTTTTGACGGACAAGCAATAGGCGTTGGTGCAGGTCAGCAGTCAAGAATCCACTGCACAAGACTTGCAGGAACAAAGGCAGATACCTGGATGCTTAGACAGCACGATAAGGTTCTTGCGCTTCCTTTCCTTGAAACTCTTGGCAGAGCAGACAGAGATAATGTAATTGACGGATATATCAACAAGAACGAAGAAGATGTATGTGCAGACGGCGTATGGCAGAGATACTTTACAAGTCAGCCTGAACCGCTTACAGATAAAGAAATAAGAGAATATCTTGACGGTATTACAGGCATTTCTCTCGGTTCTGACGCATTCTTCCCCTTCGGTGATAACATCGAAAGAGCTAAAAAGAGTGGCGTATCCTATATTGCACAGCCCGGTGGCTCTATTCGTGATGACCAGGTTATTGATACCTGCAATAAGTACGGTATGGCTATGGCGTTTACCGGAATGAGATTGTTCCACCACTAAAAAATATTTATGTGGGGCACCGCCCCACACCCCGGCACACTTGCAACAAGTCTAGAAAGCATTTGATTACTTGCGACTTGTTGCTGAGCAATATAAAAAAGGGGAATTCAAAATATAAAATTCTTTGTGTCACTTTCTTATAAGAAAGTGGCCGAGGGTTTGGGGCGAGAAGCCCCAAAAATCTGAAAGGGAATAAAAAATGAAACTTATCGTCATCGGTTCCGGCGGAAGAGAACACGCCATTATAAAAAAGCTTCTCGAAAATAAGGAAATTGAAAAAATCTATGCACTTCCCGGAAACGGCGGTATTGCTGCCGATGCGGAATGTGTAAACATTGGCGCAAAGGATAAAGAGGGTATTGTAAAGTTTGCACTTGACAATAAAATTGACTTTGCAGTTGTAGCTCCCGATGATCCGCTGGTACTTGGCGTTGTTGATGCTCTTGAAGAAGTGGGCGTTCCCTGCTTCGGTCCGAGAGCAAATGCGGCAATAATTGAGGGTAGTAAGGTTTTCTCAAAGAACCTTATGAAAAAGTACAATATCCCCACAGCCGCATACGAAGTATTCGAGAATATGGACTCGGCACTTAAATACCTTGAAACAGCTCCCATTCCCACTGTTATCAAGGCTGACGGTCTTGCTCTCGGCAAGGGCGTTATTATCGCTATGACAAGAGAAGAAGCAGTTGATGCGGTAAAATCAATGATGCAGGACAAGGTATTTGGCGAGAGTGGTTCAAGAGTAGTTGTAGAAGAATTTCTTGAAGGCCCGGAGGTTTCCGTTCTTGCATTTACCGATGGAAATGTAGTTGTTCCTATGGTTTCTTCTATGGACCACAAGCGTGCACTTGACGGTGATATGGGACTTAACACAGGCGGTATGGGAACTGTTGCCCCCAATCCTTACTACACAAATGAAATCGCAGACGAGTGTATGAAGACAGTATTTGTTCCCACAATAGAGGCTATGAACAAAGAGGGAAGAACCTTTAAGGGATGTCTTTACTTTGGTCTTATGATAACTAAAAACGGTGTAAAGGTAATTGAATACAACTGCCGTTTCGGTGACCCTGAAACTCAGGTTGTACTTCCTCTTCTCGAATCCGACCTTTATACAGTAATGAGAGCCTGCCGTGACGGTAATCTCGCTGATACTGAGGTTAAGTTCTCAGAGGGCGCTGCGTGCTGTGTTGTTGTGGCATCAAAGGGATATCCTCAGAAGTACGAAACAGGCTTTGAAATGACACTTCCCAAAGTTGGCGGTGACACAGATATATATGTTGCGGGTGCAAAGATAGAAGACGGAAAGCTTGTAAATGCAGGCGGACGAGTTCTTGGCGCTGTGGGTAAAGCGGAAACACTTGAAAAGGCAATTGAGGTTGCATATGGGGTTGCAAAGGAAGTTAAGTTTGAAAATGCTTATTTCAGAAATGATATAGGCAAGAAAGCACTTGCAGCGAAATAAATTCTAAACAGGTTCGCTCCAAAAATTAAAAGTGAAATTATATTCCGCAAAAGCGGATTAACACAACAATTCCGAAATCCGAATTTCGAATCCCGAGTTTTTTCGGCGGTTTGGCGAAGTCGGCTTTCGCATAAAATTCCGAAAGGATAAAAATCTATGGTTTACAGAATTTTCGTAGAAAAACAAAAGGGTCTTGAC
>JAFWWX010000422.1 GCA_017517985.1 Clostridia bacterium
AAAGCAGTTGATTGCTTGTTTTCTGCAAGGAAAACGGGAGCATCTGTATATGCTTTGAATTCAAGCCATTCGTTAGTCATATATTTTATCTCCCTTCCTTGCAAATCTGTTAATGTGCCTGTAATAGGCATCATAAAGAAAATCACGCTTACCAAGAGCAACAATGTATTTTACGGAAGCATTGAAAGAGAGGATATGAGTTTCAATTATCCTTGCTGCTTCCTTTGAAACAGTTTCACGGTAATTGCCTACAGGATTTCTGAGATAGGCTCTTACCATTAAGGTGAGTTCCTCGGAATCGTTGGGATA
The DNA here is from genome assembly GCA_017517985.1 of Clostridia bacterium. The sequence continues at coordinate 310 of JAFWWX010000422.1, forward strand.
CTGCATAGCCGAAGCATTTGCAGAGATATTGTAGTTCCGTGTTTCTGTGATAATGTCGGGCAATAATTTGTATCCGCCGAAACGGAAATCAGCAAAGATGTCATAATACTCTCTGTAATCTTCTTCGGGCAGATGCTTTATGAGAAAGGCGTATCTTTCATCCTCTTTCATAAAGTGCCAATTCTCATCACTTACCGCAAAATATATCTCATTTACTCTTTCTTCAGGTAAGTTGATGAATACTGCAGCAAGCTCATCAGCTTCATAATCATTTTCCTTGTTCTGCATATACAGAATACGGTTAATGTCATTGTGCTTTGCTTTAAGCTTGCTTGCGGCTTTTCGTCTTGCCCGTATTCTCTTAAGGCAGGTTTCATAGTCTGCGATTACTCTGCCAACATAGTCAATAATCTTCGGGTCAAGCTTCTTTTTCCAACCGGGCTTTGCAAAGGTGAAGAGCTCACTTGCATCTGCTTGATGACAATCTGCCCTTGGTGTATTCTTTTTCAGCTCTCTTGCAAAATACGGGAGTTTTTCAAGGTTAGAGCTGACTTCATCCCAATTCTTACCTTCAAAGAATTTCTTGAAGCGTTCATCAAAGGTGGGCTCGTACCAACGGCGCTTGCCTTCAGCTTTTTCAATAAGAGCCTTGTATTTAAGGAAGGATGTTCTTTCGGCTTTGTTGGTTTCAAGATATTCTGTCAAATCAGGCTTTATACCGCTTTTGGCTGAGTCTATCTCAAGACCTGTCAGTATCTCAAGAACCTCTGTTTCCTTGCGGTACTGTTCTTTCTTTTTATCGTCGGTGTTTTCGTCATAAGCTATTATACTTCTGTCAAGTGCCGCATTTGAAATCTGACCGACACGGGATGAAAAAGTATTTCGTATTGTTTCAAAGCGTTTGTACCAATCATTTGCATCTGCAATAATCGGTTTTGCGGAGGGTATGCTTAAAAGAGGAAGATTACCGCCGAGTGATAAATCGGATTCGCTGTAATTACTCATAATGCAGCTTGTAAGCTTCGGCTCGGCTACTGTTTTAATCATATCACCGTCAAAGTCTGCACCGCCAAGCCTTTCGGCAAGGAGAGATACAGAGTTTACCATAATTACATCTGTAAGACCTGAAAGGTACTTTTCTCTGTAAGTACCTATTTTCTTTAACGGCTTTACAAGTGCTTCTTCATTTCTTGCAATATGAGGATTACGGAGAAGAGCATAGATATTCTGCTGAGAGTAAACTGCACCGGGAGCATAAAACTCATTCGTATCAAGGAATTCATTTCTTATCTCTGAATAAATGTCAGGTCTTCCACCGTTATCTTTGATAAGCTCATAGAATAGCTCCATAATATCAGCTGCAAAGAAACGGTTGTCACCGTCAACAAGTAAGCGACCTATGGAGTAATCTTTAAGCAGGCTTTCTGCGGCATCGTCAAGCTGACGGACAAAATACGGCTCATTGATAAACTTGGGGTTCTTTCTTAATAGCTCTGCAAGATGATAGCTTCGGCTTTTTCTGCCGAATGTCCATTCATCTGCTTTATCGGTAAAATACTTTATACGGGCATCAGTATCATAGCGAAGGTCATAATACCTCTGCTCTGTCGGCTTGGTAAGCCACATTCTTTCATCCTCAGAGGGAGAATGCTCCCAACCCAAAGGCAAATCACCGGGTCTGAATTCAGATGAAAGCATTTTGACAGTATTAAGAAACTGATAGTTAAGCTCGGTTGTGTCCTCAGCTTCTGTTTTGCTGACATTTGTGATGTATATGGTGTGCTCATAAGCACGGCAGAGCTGTACATATGTCTGCCAAGAAATATTATACTGTTTCAGCCACTTGTAACCCTTGAACTGACTTTCGGTAAGTATCATACAAAGGCTATCAACTTGGTGCTTTCTTCCCCATATATCGGTTATTGCTTCAACGCCTGCTTCATTAAACAAGGCTTTGAAATCGGTTTTGTGTACCATTCCCTTTATATACGGCATACGAATCTGAAAAGATGTATGTTCTTTTTTACTGCCGATTTTGCTGTCAAGCTCACGGGCAAACTCAGGTGAAATTAGTCCCATACCGTCAAAACGTGTGGTTTCAATATTACCCGTAGATTCTGTTCTTTCGTATTTTCTTATACTGCCTTCACCTGTAACGTCAGTAACAGTTACATAAGAAACATCTTTTGTAATATGCTTCGGGTTAGGCACAATAGCAACATTTTCAAGAAAGAACTTATCATCAGGCTCAACTCTGATACCTGATGAAAACAGAAGACCGTTATATGCATAGAGCTTTGACAGCTCACAGACATCAATTTTTAAGTTAAGGGTTATTCTTCTTGTGATTTCATCATAGAGGTCAGCACGGACAAATGACAACTTTGCGTTTCTGCTCATTGATGCAGAACGCTCAAAGGCATGATATTTATGCTGACCGCCACCGAGGTCAAGAGTAATACCTTCAGGGCGAAACATGGATTCAGCTTTTTTCTGTCTTAGTGCATTTTTTGGGTACTCTGCGCTTCTGTCAAAGATACCTGCAAAATCAAGATAGATAATAGCGTCGTACAAATCATCAATTATCAGCTCATCACCTTTTGGCGAATAACCGTCTCTGTGAAGCATAGACATTAGCTGATAGAAAACGGCATTATCATCCTGATAGGTATCGCCGTGATTTAATAATACGCTTGCAGTTTCCGCTTTGTTGAGATTAAAAGAGTATATATCCTCGCCAACAGGCTTTGCGTAAGCAAGAATTGCTTTTGCGGACAGCATAGGTATTTTATATCTTACACCGGTCATAGCTTCACCTCCTAAAATGATTATCACAAGTATACTACAACGGTAGATAAATTTCAATATTTTGGTA
>JAFWWX010000423.1 GCA_017517985.1 Clostridia bacterium
TACGACCGAGATACTCGAAACGGGTATCAAGGTAGTTGACCTTATCGCTCCTTACGCAAAGGGCGGTAAGATAGGTCTTTTCGGAGGCGCGGGAGTTGGTAAGACGGTTCTTATTATGGAGCTTATCAACAACGTAGCAAAAGAACACGGTGGACTTTCAGTATTTACCGGCGTTGGTGTGCGTACCCGTGAGGGAATTGACCTTTATAACGAAATGAAGGACTCCGGAGTTCTTGCAAACACAACTCTTGTTTACGGACAGATGAACGAGCCTCCGGGAGCAAGAATGAGAGTAGGTCTTTCCGGACTTACAATGGCGGAATATTTCCGTGACAAAGAAGGTCAGGATGTACTTCTCTTTATTGACAACATCTTCAGATTTACTCAGGCAGGTTCTGAGGTATCGGCGCTTCTCGGCCGTATGCCCTCTGCGGTTGGTTATCAGCCGACACTTGCCAACGAAATGGGTACACTTCAGGAAAGAATCACCTCTACAAAGAAGGGGTCTATCACATCCATTCAGGCGGTATATGTTCCTGCGGATGACCTTACTGACCCTGCACCCGCTACAACATTTGCACATCTTGATGCAACAACAGTTCTTTCAAGAAGCATAGCGTCACAGGGTATTTATCCTGCGGTTGACCCCCTTGAATCCACAAGCCGTATACTTTCCGAGGAAATTCTCGGCAAGGAACATTACGGTGTTGCAAGAGAAGTCCAGAGAATACTTCAGAGATACAACGAGCTTATGGACATTATTGCAATTATGGGTATGGACGAGCTTTCAGACGATGACAAGATGCTTGTACAGAGAGCAAGAAAGATTCAGAGATTCCTCTCGCAGCCTTTCTTTGTATCTGAAAAGTTCACAGGATACGCCGGTGTATATGTTCCCCTTTCAGAAACTATCAGAGGCTTCCGTGAAATCATCGAGGGCAAACACGACGACCTTCCCGAATCTGCATTCCTTTTTGCAGGCACAATTGACGAGGTTGTTGAGAGAGCAAAGAAGGGTTGATTATGAATACATTCAAGTTAACAGTTTCATCACCTGACGGAGATATATTCAACGGAGAGATAGTAAATCTCTCCCTCCGTGGTGCTATGGGCGATCTTGCAGTTATGGCAGGTCACATTCCCTTTATAACCTCTGTTGTTCCGGGAGAATGTAAAATTGAGTTTGACGACGGTACGGAAAAGGTCGGCACTACCCGTGGCGGAATACTTACTGTCGGACAGGACAAGGTTACACTTCTTGCGGGAAGTTTTCAGTGGAAGGAAAACTGAATAAAATAAAAAAAGTACACCCCGAAGAAACATAATCTTCGGGGAAATTTTTATATATAACTTCATTCTTTGTGGCATTATTTACCAGAATATCAACTCCGCCATATCGTTCATCTATGCTTTTATAGATTCCTTTTACAGCGCCTTCGTCGGAAATATCGCTCTCTATGACAAGATAATCGGCATTAATCTCTTTGAGCTTGCTTTCCACAGCATCAGCATTTTCTGCATTTGCTTCAAAGTATCTGTCCACTCCATTCCTGCAAGTTTTGTCCTTATCAAAGTCTCTTTTTAATCTCTTGTATCCCAAAACCACCTTTGCGCCCTCTTTGGCAAAAGCGAGTGCAGTTGTTGCTCCAATCCCCTGTGGGTTATTTGCTCCCGTAATAATGGCAACTTTGTCCTTTAGTCCGTAATCAATCATCCGTGTTTCATCCGTAAAATTCGAGCTATACCGTTTGTTATATTTACATCACAAAATTCAACAGATTATATAAAACAAAAGACAGACTTCAACGAGGAAATCTGTCTTTATTTTTGGGGTGAAATATCGGGCTCGAACCGACGACCTCCAGGGCCACAACCTGGCGCTCTAGCCAACTGAGCTAATCCCACCATAAAAAATGGCGTGCCTTGAGGGACAAATCCGCTTCGCGTCTTCACTGCTCGCAAGCAAGCTTGCTCACACCTTCTCGCTAAAAATTGCATATTATGCAATTTTCTTAACGCTCAAAGCCCTCTCAGGGTTCGAGTCCCATTGGAGCTTCGTGGTTGTCCGGCTTTCCAGCACTTGTTTTTCAACATATGTGTTGTTTGGCGTGCCTTGAGGGACAAATCCGCTTTGCGTCTTCACTGCTCGCAAGCAAGCTTGCTCACACCTTCTCGCTAAAAATTGCATATTATGCAATTTTCTTAACGCTCA
>JAFWWX010000034.1 GCA_017517985.1 Clostridia bacterium
CCAAAGGCAAAAGAAAAGCCGGTAGAGTGCTTTACTCCTACCGAACAGAAGATGCTTGAACAAGCAGTAATGAATGACAAGCGGGATAAAATGAAAGGTGTTCTAATATGCCTTTATACGGGGCTTCGTATTGGTGAACTTTTGGCTCTTGAATGGACGGATATAGACTTCGCAAAAGCCGAGCTTATCGTAAGCAAAACCTGCCATGACGGGAAAGACAAAAACAGGCGCTTCTGTCGTATAACAGACACACCCAAGACAAGTCATTCAAGCCGTGTGATACCTTTGCCGAAGCAACTGGTGCCAATTCTTCGCGAAATGAAGAAGAACAGTAAAAATCCGCTTGTTATTTCAAGCGGGGAGAAGGTGCTATCTGTTCGCTCATATCAGCGAAGCTTTGAGCTCCTCCAAAAAAGGCTTGGGTTGCAGCGGCGTGGTTTTCATGCACTCCGTCACACCTTCGCAACAAGAGCCATCGAATGCGGTATGGATATTAAATCCCTGTCCGAGATCCTCGGACACAAGAATCCAATGGTAACGCTCAACCGCTACGTTCATTCTCTTATGGAGCATAAGCGTGCGATGATGGATAAGCTTGGGAAAATCCTATAAAAAACGGTCACTTTTAATGACCGTCTATTAGTATATTAGGGGAAATTTTGTTATAATATTATACCATACATAGTGTTAAAAGTCAATATTTCAGAGTATATTGGCATGATTAGCGACAGCAATTTTTCATTATATGGAAAATAGCAGAACAAAACACAGACAATGTGTACACCTAATATACTAATAGGTGAATTTTTATCACTTGCAAATGTACATCTATTTTCGCTTAAGGAGGCGTAGATAATGTCAGGAGACAGAGTTCAGTCTGTGCCTCGAAGCACTCTTGTTAAGGAAGAATATCCACATAATCTGCTTTTAAGCATTAAGATTACTACGGCAAATGAAATTGTACTTCCGCAGGAGATCACACCCGATATTCTGGCAGGAATAGAATATTCCTTGTCCACACTCGATAATCGCGAGAGGGACATTATTCGTTTTCGATTTTTAGACAGGAAAACCTACGATGAAATAGGAAAAGTATTCAACATCAGTAATGGACGTGCACGGCAGATCGAAATGAAGGCTTTCCGCAAGCTTCGTGAACCGAGACGATGGAATTATATCCTGTATGGCGTTGAAGGCAATCTAAAACGTCGCAGCACACAGGAATATCAAAAGGGATATAATTTAGGCTACAATATGGGATATAAGGATGCAGGAATTCGCCAAAGCGAGCCTCCCTCCGCCCCTCTTTGCTCGGAGGATGTTAAAGAGTTGCCACTTGAAGCATTACATCTGTCAAGCCGATCATACAGTTGTCTTGTGCGAGCAGGATATTGCACAGTCGGAGATATTTTTGATATAGATGAGCTTGATATATGCAGAATACGCAATTTTGGACGTATATCATCTGATGAGGTTGCAAGGAAGTTAAAGGAGATCGGCATCGAGAATACTTCGTGGGATAAGTTTATCATTGAAAAAGAATGAGCTTACCCGTTCATATTGGTTTCATCGACCGCTATACACACGTTTTTAATATTATGGATTGCGACCTACACCTATGTGGCTATGTAGTAACCGATCCGGTTTCCGAAAGGATGTTTTTGGGGATAGCGAGTCGAAGAAATGCCCGTCGGACTTGGCTTCTGACGGGCAACATTTTTATTTTGGAGGAGCAATTTCAATGAATATTTTTACAGTCAGCTTCTTTGGACATAGACAACTCGATAATTTCTACGAGGCAGAAAAAGAGCTTGAAAGAATAATAACAGAGCTCATATCACAAAAGGAGTATGTTGAATTCCTTATCGGACGAAATGGCGAATTTGATCAGCTTGTTGCATCTACAATAAAACGAGTCAGACAAAGATTTGATACAAGCAACAACGCTTTTGTTTTAGTACTTCCTTATATGACGGCAGAGTTCAGAGACAATGAAGAGTCCTTCCACAATTACTACGATGAGATAGAGATTTGCCATGCATCAGACGGTGCTCATTTCAAAGCGGCCATGCAAATTAGAAATAAAGATATGGTTGACCGTTCGGATTTGGTTGTTTTCTGCGTGGATCATGCATCGGGCGGTGCTTGGCAAACGCTTAAGTATGCAAAAAAGAACGGTGCGAATTACATTAATGTTTCAAGCAAGGGAAGAAGCAACGGACTTTAAGAAATATTCTCTCTCAATTTATGACTTATTTTACATATTTTAACAAACATTAAATTTACATAATAACTATCGACAAAACGATACACGTGTGATATAATATTGGAAAAAAGAAAACTACGCTCGCTTGGGGCATTTCATTCGCTGTGCTTGAATGGAGTGTTCTGCGAGCTTTTGCTTTTTTTGCGTTAAACGGAAACTTTTTCTTGTTATTACCCGTCTAATTTACAAGAGGTGTTGTTGATGAAACAAAACAGACTTTATACTCTTTTACAATCACATAGAAAATTCGGAATTGCGTTGTTTTGGGGATTTGCTATATTCTTTGGATGCTTCGGATTCCCATTTGCTAACATTACAAATGTTTTGAGTAATGTTCAAGAAAAAATCAGTATGATAAATATTTTCACTCTATTGGTTGCTTATGCGGAAGTTGGATTGCTTTCGGGTTACTTGTTTGAAAATAAAAAAGTCAGTATTGTGTTACTACTCAATTTAACACACATAATTGTCGGAATGATCTGCAGATATTTCCTTGAATTTGGCGAAGTGTCGAATACATATAACTTTACTATATCAAATACGCTTCTTCATATTGTAACAATTTTGTGTGTCTGTCTTTGCGGTTACTTACACGCAAAGAAACAATTAGAAGATAACAAGGGGGTCTAATCCTATGAAACAATCAGTTTATATAATGAGTAGTGTTGAAATTGTTATCGGTGCTCTGATTTTGAGCATCACTTCAATCATAAAAAATGTACTTCCCGTATTAGGCAGAGTTGCTTATCAAGCTGCAGCCGCAGGAAGTTACTCACCAATGAGTTATGATACATCTTTTTCTTTCGCAAATACCATCGCAGTTTTACTGATAATAGTTGGTATTGGGCAGATGGTGTTAGCTGTAATTAAAAACAATAAATAAGCACATAGCGAATGACAAGGAGGGAAAGCTAATGGAATTTATATTTGAAACTACATACAATCAAAAAGCCTTAACTACAATGGCAAAAGGAGTCAGAAAAACGGCTCGTAAAAAGAGAACTAAAAGAAGTCATATTTTTGGGTGGATAGTAATTGCATTAGCACTTCTTCTTACACTTGCTGATATAAAGGACGGTATTCAATTTACAGCAAATAGAATTATCACTTTGGTTGCAGCACTTGTTATTTTTATCGTGCTTATATTTGAGGATAAGATAAACGGATATGTTGCAAGGAAGCGTATGCTCCCCGGAACAGAAAAATCAAAAGCAACATTCACCGAAGAAGGCTTCTTTTCTGAAACAGAAATCGGTAAAACCGAATGGAACTATGACAGGATCCTGATGCTTGCTGAAACAAAAGACTATTTTATCTTTGTATGATGTACGGAAATCGTTGGAGATTATTCTGCTTACAGTTCAGTTTCATTGGTTGGGATATTCTTGCTACACTTGCCTTTGGCATAGGTCATTTGTGGCTCACACCATATAAGCAAGCCGCAACTGCAGCTTTTTATCGTGAGGTTTCCGGCACAGAATATATTGCCGAAGAAGATATACCTAAAATGAATTAAGGAGCTGATACAATGAAAAAAGTAATTAGTATATTATCGCTCGTTGCTATTATTCTATCAATGTCAATAACGGCATTTGCAGGAAGTATTCCTGAAGATTTACTTATGGATCAATCGCAGATATTCTTTGCTGAGGTTGTTTATTATCATCCTGATAAGGAAAAACCTGATATTGAATTTTCGCCCGTTAAGAAAATCAAAGGCGATGTAAAACTCGGAACAAAGCAGATTGCATACAACTTCAATACTGTTGGTGACTTTGATATAAAAGAAGGAAATGTATATCTCTTTACATACTTTGACGAAAACAACCCGACAGATATATTTGAAGTAACGAGCTATGACACTTCTACCCTGAAGTTGAAAAATGTTGAAGGAGATATGTGGAAACGCTTTGAGCAATATCTGAACGAAGGCAGATATTTAGAAGCTGAACAAGAAAGACTTGATAAGCAAAACGAAGGGTTGCCCGTAGAGGGAGATCCTATAACCCTCAAAGAGCTTCTTGGAGTAGCGAAAGAAGATGCAGAAAAGATAAATATTCATTATGCCGGCGAGGTTTACGAAATAGATATAGACAAGTTTTACAAGGCTATTGACGGAATTACACTGACAGATATTGAAAATATGCCTCTTGAAAGAAAAGACGGAGATCAGTTTGTTATCCCATCAGGTATGTTTATAACAATAAACGGTTTTGACGGTTATGCATTTATAACAGATGACTGTAAAGTGGATAAATACGGTCTGCATTACAGCAGACTTCCCGAAGCGGCGTATACGATAAAATTTGTTGACAAAGCAAAAATAACGGCGCTGTTTGCTGCCGATGAATACAATCTACCTCCGCTTGAATCACCTTATGCAAGATATATTGTTTATGGCGTTTTACTTGGTGCTATTGTTGTAGGCGGTGTTGGTGCGACAGTTGGTTATCTGATAAAGAAAAAGAAATTAAAATAAGGAGCGATTTCTATGGGTGTAAATATCACAATGCTTATTCTTGGTATTCTCTTGACTATTATCGGCATTGAGAATGTTAAGGGAAATATAGCGAGTGTGCATTGGTACAACAGAAGATGTATAACTGAAGAAACAAGACCTAAATACGGAAAGTTTGTGTGTATTGGAACACTCATAATTGCCGGAGGACTTATTTTCTCTGCCGTTCTTAATATGCTTGTAAAAATGAATATCGCTGTGCTTATAGGCGGTGCAATAACTCTTATAACGGTTATTGTGGGTATAGTTTTTATACTCTATGCACAGTTCAAATATAACAAAGGAATTTTCTGATAAAGGTGGTGTTGCCCATGTCAAAGAGCGATAAAATCATAGCACAGAATAATATTGTAAAAGGCACTATTCAAAAAGTTACAAAATGTTGGTGGATAAAGGTAAATACAAAGCCTGTCAGAATGCACGCTCTTGATGGTGCAATATTCCCTTATATAATGACTTTTACATACGAGGTTGACGGAATTCAGTATAAGAAAAGAAAGTATATAGGATTAAGAGCTGATGCAATC
>JAFWWX010000424.1 GCA_017517985.1 Clostridia bacterium
ATAATCATAACACTCTTTGCCTGTTTCTGGTTAAGACCAAGCATACTGAAAAGCTTTAAAGCCTCGTTCTTTTCGGCAGTAAAATTGATTTTATCACCGCTTTTAAGAACAAAATTACCGCCGGGAATAAACATATCATTCTCACGCTGGACAGTACAAACAAGAAATTTTGCATCAAATTTCTTTCTGATTTCCATAAGTGTCATTCCGTCAAAGAGTGAATCATCCTTTAAACGAAGCTCTATCATCTCAAAGCTTCTGCGTGAAAATGTTTCAACATTGACAGCACCCGGAAGGCTCAGCATTGTATAAAGCTCGTCTGCTGCAAGAGCATCTGTGTTCAAAGTCATTGAAAGTTCAAGATGTTCTTTGAGGAACCCCAGGCTCTTGTCGTTATATTCAGGATTTCTTATTCTTGCAATTGTGTGCTTTGCACCCATTTTTCTGGCAAGAAAACAGCTTAGCATATTAAGCTCATCAAGACCGGTTGCGGCAACCACAAGCTCCGCCTCATCTGCTCCTGCCTCATAAAGTATATCGCTGCCTGCACCGTTACCCACAACATACATTGCGTCAAACACAGTGGACAACTCCGATATAACATCCGGATTCTGGTCTATTGCAACTACATCGTGCCCTTCGCTTATAAGGCTCTGAAGAATGGTAATACCGATTTTTCCGCAGCCGACAATTATAATCTTCATATTAACTGCACCTCATAGTCGGTAATGTTTTCAACCGACAATCATATTTATGAAAAATATTTTCTAATATAATACCATATAATACCACAAATACGCCACGATTTCAATAGCTGGCAGAAAAAAATATGCAGTTTACATAAAAAAACGAGTCTTATTTTGTATGAACAGCGCAGTGAGAACGGCAGAATGATGAGTAAATATACTCCGTAATTTTAATCAATCGTAAAATTTTATTATTTTTGGGAAAAATCATAAAAGTAATTGCATTTTTTAATATTATGGTGTATAATAGTAGTTGGAAAAGTATCGGTGCTTTATAAAGTAAAAGATACAAGAAAAGCTTTGTGAAATCTAAAATGGCTTGATTTAACACGCTAAAATGGTGTGTGATAAAGGTTTATTTATGAATCAAGCTCACCGATAAGTTGGGAAAGCTCGTCTTTGGCCACTGATATCCCCTTTGATAAAAGCTCTCTGTCATATTCCGTGAGTAGCTCTGTGTCAATATCAACAGTATATTCAAAGGAGCCGTCGGGGGCATATACGGAAAGCGAACCGTTTTCAAGGCGGAGTGTATACAGCGAGCATTCCTTTTCTGCAACAGTACCGGAGCTTATGACCTTTTTCTCGGTGCCTGTGTATTCATACTCGGCGTTGCGGGAAATATAGTGCTGAAAGAACATAAAGGCAAGTACCACAGCAAGGCAAAACAGGAGTCTTTTAAAGAGAAGTACAAAATGTACAGAATGTTCTTTGGATATAAACAGCTTTTTCATTTTAATCCTCCATTCCGCCGCGCAGCGGCGGCACAAAAAGATATTAAAAATTCCGTAGGAATATTTGGGTGTGAAATAGTTGTATATGGATAAGCAGACTATTATTTTTCACGCCAAACCTCCGTTTTAAGTTATTCGAACAATATTAGTTTTTACATAAAAACAGATTATATTCCTAAATTATCCTGTATTGCTCGGAAACAATACATTTGGGTTAAGAGTCAGAATTTTACGAAAGGGTAAGTGATATGGCAAATAAAAAGAAAAGCACTGAAGTACGCGAAAAAAAGATAAACGCCTTCAGAGTGGTAGGAAAAGTATTCAGAATTGTATTCGGTGTATTGCTTACGGTACTGCTTATAGGAATTATCACCGGCGGAATAGTTGTGGCTGCTTTCGGCATTTACTGCCGCGACTATCTTATTGATGATGATTATGATATAGTGGACTTGCGTTATTCTCTTGATATGACAAGTAAAATATATTATCCTGTTTATGAAGACGTGGAACGCACACAGCTTGTTGGGTATGTTGAAATGGAGGACCAGAGAATACACGGCTCGGAAAATCGTTACTGGGCTCCCATACAAAATATGCCGAAGAATCTTAAGAATGCATTTATAGCAATTGAAGATAAGAGATTTTATGAACACGGTGGCTTTGACTTTAAGAGAACAGTGGGTGCGGCACTTGAACTTGCAAAGGGAAATAAAAGCTACGGAGGCTCTACAATTACTCAGCAGCTTATAAAAAATATCACCAATGAGCGAGACAGTACAATCCAGAGAAAGGTTACGGAAATTTCAAGAGCTGTAAGTCTGACAAAAAAGAAAACCAAAGACGAGGTTCTGGAAATGTATCTTAATACAATTCCTCTTTCACACGGAAACTACGGTGTTGCGGCGGCAGCAAACTATTTCTTTGACAAGGACGTTTCAGAGCTTACCCTTATTGAATGCGCAGCAATTGCTGCAATTCCAAAATCACCAACCAAGTACGACCCGGAAAGAAATCCTGAGGAAAACAGAAAAAGAAGACGTACCGTTCTTTATGAAATGCTGAATCAGGGGCTTATAACGCAGCAGGAGTATGATGAGGTTATAGACCAGGAGCTTGTTCTTAACATAAACAGAGAAGAAACCGTTGATATTGTATATTCATATTTCACAGAGGAATTAAGATGTCAGGTACAGGACGACCTTATGGCAGAATACGGATATACAAAGGAATTTGCACAGCAGATGATTCTCTCCGGAGGACTTCAGATATATGCAACCGTAGACCCATATATTCAGGGAATACTTGAGGAGGTCTACGAGGACGAGGAAAGCTTCAAAAAGGTTGACAACGGTATTCAACCTGAATCTGCGATGGTTATTATAGACCCGTACACAGGACAGGTTCTGGGAATTGTCGGCGGCAGAGGCGAAAAGACCGACAATATGACGCTTAACAGAGCGACAATGAGTAGAAGGCAAGTCGGTTCCGCGATAAAGCCGGTTTCGGTATATGCACCCGCTATGGATATGGGTCTTATAAATTACGGTTCGGTAATGGATGATACTCCGTTGGAGTACAATAAATCCATGAAAAGATACTGGCCGAAAAACTCTCCCAATACCTATGAGGGAAAAACGGATATGAAACGGGCACTTATGGTGTCAAAAAATACCATTGCCGCAAAGCTTATTGACCAGATGACACCTCAGTATTCATACGATTTTCTCACCAAGGAATTGGGAGTTAAGAGCCTTGTTAAAGCGGATATAGATACCGCACCGCTTGCTCTGGGCGGTTTCACATACGGTATGACAACCCTTGAAGTTGTAGGCTGTTATACAATGCTTGCAAATCAGCAGGGTATATATTCAGAGCCGATATTCTATACCAAGGTTCTTGACAGCAAGGGTAATACTATTCTTGATAACGACAAACTGCAGAGGCGTGAGGCTGTAATTGACGACAGTACTGCAAAAATGATGACAAAGCTTCTGACAAGTGTTGTCGGAGATGGCGGTACTGGTAAGAGACTCCAACTTAAGAATCAGATAAATGTTGCGGCAAAAACCGGTACAACAAACGATAACAATGACGTTTATTTTGTAGGCTACACACCATATTATCTTGGTGCTACCTGGTTCGGATATGACATCCCCCGTTCACTTGCAAAATTTGGCGAAAGCCAGGCGCTTGCCGGTTGGGAAAAGGTAATGACCAAGGTGCATCAGAGAGTATTTGAACAGGCAGAAGCCAACAATACAAAGCTTAAAACATTCAATTATAGCGGTCTTGTAGAAGCGGAATACTGTAAGGATTCGGGACTTAAGCCCGGTCAATATTGCGAACTGGATGTTCGCGGAAGCAGAGTTGAAAAAGGCTACTTTGAGATTGCTCCTACAAAGACCTGCGATGTACACTATCCTGTTCAGTGGGATACCTCAACGGGCTCTGTTGCCTGCGAAAAGTGTCCCGAGGAGTTTGTTCAGACAAGAGCTCTTGTTCTTGTAGGCGAGGAAAGAATTTTTAAACATTCTCTTGATGTTGTGGATGCACAATATACAATCATGGAAATTCCGGAAGGATATAGCTATCCTTTGAGTAATGCAACTGCAATATTTGAGAACCTTATTCCCGAGGGTAGCAATTACGGGTATAAATCCGGCGGCACAGTGCCGGCGAACAGCTATTGCGAGCATAGCTATACAATAGCTGACCTTGATGAAAACGGTGGACTCAACATAGACCCGGACTCTGAAAATGGGGCTGAGGCTGTTCCGGATGACCCAGATGTGTCCGGCGGTACAGGCGATTCCTCCGGCGACGAACACGGCGATGACGATATTTTCAGCATTATTGGCATTCCCGACAGTTCGGAAAGTGGAGAAGAAAACAAAGAATTAGCCGAAAGCACAGCTACGACAGATTCTGCCAAAAACGATGCATCAACTGACGGAAGCCAAGATGTTTCAACACAGGGTGAAGAAAATACGAGCAACGGTGAATAAGAAAGTTGTGAATTGTCGTCATCCCGGTATGTTTTGCAGGAAATCACAGTATACTTTGTAATAAAGATCCGGGAACGGAAAGTAAAAATCCGTTCCCGGTATACCAAAAATGCAGTTAACCTCATATATATTTTATAATATCTACCATTAGCTCAGTTGGATAGAGTACCGGATTCCGATTCCGTTGGTCGAGGGTTCAAATCCCCCATGGTAGGCCACTAACTCAAATTTCCGAACCGATTACAATAATAACCCCGGAAAGGTTCGGAATAATCGTATACAGATAAAAGACCGAGGGATGTCCTCGGTCTTTTATGGTTATTTGACCAGATGATTTTATGGATATTCAGAAGTACTATTTTATAGGAAACAGACAAAGTGTTTTGTTTTTATCATATATTCCAAGATAAATCTCTTTTGCGCTGTCATATTTTTGTTTTTTTATTTCTTTGTTAAGCCAACTCAGGTCAAGACCAAGTCTTTTCAGGTTTTCGTGAAGGATTTGACCGTCCATAATAATCTCTGTAGATAGGTTTGCTTTCTTGGGAGTCATGTTCATATCCTGTGGAGTAAGGGGTCTGTTTTGACCTTTGGGTAAAATTGTAAGCCTACCGTTATATTCAAAAATTGCTGTTTGGATATCGTTTATATTAAAGTATCCTTCCTGACGGCATAAAACCATAAATTCCGAAAGTTCAAGTTTTGCCTTTTTCATATTTTCACGATATAATTTTCCGTTATCCATAACAATGGTTGGGGTTCCGTTGATATATTTACGGGTTTTAGGAAATTTGTGTGCAAGTATCGTGAGAAAAAGTGCAACAGCGCCGTATATAATCATTGCGATAAGCGGTTTCCAGGGGGATTCCAGCTCTGTTGCAAGCTCCGCCGCTATCGAGCCGATTGTTATACCTGTGATATAATCAAAAAAATCAAGCTGTGACATTTGTTTGTGACCAAGTATTTTTGCAATTACAAACAGTGATAATGCCGACAATATAGATGTTAAAATAACTTTGATAAATTCCATTTTAGTCGCATCCTTTTTTCTCTATTATGTGCTGAAAATCAATTATTTATTATATTTGTCACATCAAAGAGTGGGGTATGAAAAGTGTGTTGTATGTTAAACTCGTCTTTTTTATGTCGTGTAAATAATATTTGGCGTGATGTTATACTGTTCAGAATGTCGATGTTGACATACCCCCTCTTGTGTGCTACAATTACATTGCTTGAAGTGTCAGACTAATATTAAGTAATGTGGTTAAAACATATTTTTTGAATATTCTCCGAAAATTTGCAAAAAATAGTTTCGTATACAATTGAGAAATCAACCGAAACTTTAAAGGAGAATGACATTGATAAAAGGCTGTTCAAGAAAAGTGATTGTAATTAAAAATCCGGGTAGTAACCTCTTTGAGGAGGCATATTTTATAGTAAACCCAAAGGAATCGGAACGAAAACACGGTGATTTTTTACTTGAGGCAAACAGGATTATAGCATCAAAAACTGTTCCGGATAACCGTGGTAAAAGCAGAGCCGCAGGGCTGCTGTTCTGTTTTCTGGGGTTTTTGATGGGGATTTTTACCGCATTACCGATAGCCTGCTTTCTGGCACAATAAATGGAATGGAAAGGTACTTGTATGGATATAACAAAACTTTGTGAAGATAATCCGGCTCTTGTGAAATTTATAGGTGATGAAACCCATTATACAATATATGACGAGGAGGCTGCAGGTTGCGGGAACTGTAACATGTGTGATGAAGTCCCCAGAGACGCCTGCATCCACCACGGTACAGCTCACAGAAAAGAGTTCAGTTACGGAGAGTTCTACCTTGCCTATGCAACAGAACAGCAGGAGGGATTTATCGGTATAGCTGTCCGTAACAACGATGATGAGCTTGTGTTTCCGAGAGATGCAAAGGACTTTGAAGTTATAGAAGATAAAATGAATGTTCTGGGGTTTCTGAAGAAATAAATGAGGCGTTATTATGGGACTGTGTACTTTGAGTAGTTCTACATATAAAACCTAAAAATCACATAGCACAAAAGCGAATGTGGCGGGAAACATCAGATACTCACAAAAGAACTTACAAAAGAAGTCTCCGGAGGTTTTTCGGAGACTTTAATTGTTAAAAATATGTAAAAAAAGCAAAGCTCTCTTGATTTTTATTTATATCTGTGGTAGAATAATTCGGTGAGTGTGCAAACACATACTCACACAAATAACACACACACCGTATGCGGAAAGGGTGGTATCCGTCGGATGCTTATCTTCCGTAAAATCCAAGCGGTGTGGAGGGTAAAACCCAAGGAGGACATAAATATGTCAGTAGTATCCATGAAACAGCTCCTCGAAGCGGGAGTACATTTCGGTCACCACACAAGAAGATGGAACCCTAAAATGGCTGAATACATCTTCACCGAAAGAAACGGCGTTTACATCATCGACCTTCAGAAGACAGTAAAGAAGCTCGAAGAAGCGTACAAGTTCGTTCAGGAAATTGCAGCTGAAGGCGGCAACATCCTCTTCGTTGGTACAAAGAAGCAGGCTTCTGATGCTATCAAAGAAGAAGCTGAAAGAGCAGGCGTAAACTTCGTTAACGTAAGATGGCTTGGCGGTATGCTCACAAACTTCAAGACAATCAAGAAGAGCATCGCAAGACTTAACAAGCTTCACCAGATGGAAGACGATGGAACATTCGATCTTCTCCCTAAGAAGGAAGTTATCTCCCTTGTTAAGGAAATTAACGACCTCGAAAGAAATCTCGGCGGTATCAAGAATATGGGCGGTATTCCTTCTGCTATGTTCATTGTTGACCCCAAGAAGGAAAAGAACGCAGTTGCAGAAGCAAAGAAGCTCGGTATCCCGGTAGTTGCTATCGTTGATACAAACTGCGACCCCGATGAAGTTGACTATGTAATCCCCGGAAACGACGACGCTATCCGTGGTATCAAGCTCATCCTCTCTGTTATGGCAGACGCAGTTCTCGAAGGCAGACAGGGCGAACAGACAGAAGAAGCTGTAGCTGAAAAGGCAGAAGCAGAAGCTGAACTCGACGCTGAATAAGCTTTAAATTGCCAATGGCAGTTTAACGAACATTAAAAATACAGATAATCAGGAGGATATATATTATGGCAATCACAGCTAAAGACGTTGCAGAACTCCGCGCAAAGACAGGTATAGGTATGATGGAGTGCAAGAAGGCACTCACAGAAGCAAACGGCGATATGGAAGAAGCTATAAAGCTTCTTCGTGAAAAGGGTATGGCTGTTGCTGATAAGAAGGCTTCCAGAATCGCAGCTGAAGGTATCGTTGCTATTTACGCTGAAGGTACAAAGACAGCTATGATTGAAGTTAACTCTGAAACAGACTTCGTAGCAAAGAATGCTTCCTTCCAGGAATTTGTAAACGGTCTTCTTAAGACAGTTATAGAAACAGGCGTAGCTGATGTTGACGCTCTTCTCGCTGCAAAGTTCACAGGCGAAGACAGAACAGTAGACGAAGTACTCAAGGAAAAGATATTCACAATCGGCGAAAAGCTCACAATCAGAAGATTTGTAGTTGTTGAAGGCATCTCCAGCTCCTACGTTCACGGTGGCGGTACAATCGGTGTTATCGTAACAGGCGATACAGCTACAGATAACGACGATGTTCACGCAATTCTCAAGAATGTAGCTCTTCAGATCGCAGCTATGGAACCCGAATATCTCAACAGAAACGAAGTTCCTGCAAATGTTGTTGAAGAAGAAAAGGGCATCATCCTTGAACAGATGAAGAACGATCCCAAGATGGCAGGCAAGCCTGAAAAGGTTCTTGAAGGCATCGTAATGGGTAAGATTGGCAAGTTCTATTCCAAGGTATGTCTGCTTGAACAGGAATACGTAAAGGACGAATCCATGAGCGTTGAAAAATATGTTGCAGCAGCTGCTAAAGAAGCAGGCGTTGAATGTGCTGTTAAGAGCTTCGTGATCTACAAGAAGGGCGAAGGTCTCCAGAAGAGAGAAGAAAACTTTGCTGAAGAAATCGCAAAGCTCACAGGCAAGCAGTAATAAATTTTTTAATGACAGCAGAAATTAAAGACGGCAAGGTCAACATAAAGCCGATATACAATGGTGAGGTAAAGGAGCTTATAATAGACTTCGAGCTTCCCGAAGAGGATTACGGCTTTGAGGATGTGACCTTTAAAGGACCGGTTCACGTATATGGAAAGGTTACAGGGCGTGCTCACGGAAAGGAAAAGAATGAGGGATATACGGAACTTTCAGTAAACGTATGTGCTGACATTTCCACCGAATGTGCAAAATGTCTTGAGCCTATATACAAAAAAGTTGAATTTGATGGCGTTTTCGGACTTACCGAAAGCAAGGTCAGTGAGGATAGTGAAGAATATCTGTCGACGGAAAACGGCGAGCTTGATATTCTGGACTGTGCAAGATCACTTTTCCTTTTGAATTTTCCTTCAAGATTTTTCTGTAGTGACGACTGTAAAGGTCTTTGCGGACAATGCGGAAGGAATCTTAACGAGGGCGAATGTGATTGTAACAAAAAGGAAGTCGACCCAAGACTTGCGGTTTTGAAAAACCTTAAATTTGACTGAATTAAAAATAAAAATTCATTAACACAATATACAGGAGGTTACTACAATGGCAGTACCGAAGAGGAAAGTTTCCAAAGCAAGAAGAGATAAGAGACGTAATAATGTATGGAAAATAGCAATTCCCGGCATCACAAAGTGCCCCAAGTGCGGTGAATTCATTCTCTCTCACAGAGTTTGCAAGAACTGCGGAACATATGCAGGCAAGGATTATTCCAAGCCCGAAGCAGCTCCCGTAGCTGAAGAAACAAAGTAAGCACAGCTTTCTTTGAAAGTCAGTTTTCCGATAAGGAAAATGATTATTGAGAAATACGAGAAGGAGCAGCACCCCTGTTTCCTTCTCTTATTTTTTGATATTACAAATAGCAATCTTTGGGGGATTTACAATGGTAAAAATATGCGGAGTAGAAAAAAATTCATATGCAGACAAGGCAGGAATAAAAGCGGGAGACTCCCTTATATCAGTATGCGGAAACGAAATCCGTGATGTACTTGATTACAGATTCTATATTATAGATAAAAAAATAACAGTTGAAGTTGACCGTGATGGAAAGGTTATTTTATTTCCTATAAATAAGAAGGATGAGTACGATGATATAGGACTTGAATTTGAAACATATCTTATGGATAAAAAGCACTCCTGCAAAAACAAGTGTGTGTTCTGCTTTATCGACCAGAATCCCCACGGCATGAGAGAGAGTATATATTTTAAAGACGATGACTCAAGGTTGTCATTCTTCTTTGGAAATTATGTGACACTTACAAACCTTACAGATGAAGAGGTTGACAGAATAATAAAAATGAGAATTTCCCCGGTCAATATCTCTGTGCATACCACAAACCCGGAACTTCGCTGTAAAATGATGAAAAACCCAAATTCCGGAACATCATTGTCATATCTTCAGAAATTCCGTGACGGCGAAATTATGATGAACTGTCAGATAGTACTCTGCAAAGGTCTTAACGATGGCGAGGAGCTTCAAAAGACCCTTTCAGATTTATGTAATCTCTATCCATTTGTTGAAAGTATTGCGGTTGTTCCGGCAGGACTTACCGGTCACAGAGAAGGGTTATATCCGCTACAGCCTTTTACAAAGGAGGATAGCATAGAAGTTCTTGATATTATAAATAAGCAGGGTGAATTTAATCTCGGACATCTTGGACAAAGACTTGTTTATGCTTCAGATGAATGGTATCTGAAGGCTGAAATGGAGATTCCGGATTTTGAATATTACGAGGAATACCCACAGCTTGAAAACGGTGTCGGAATGATACGCTCGATGGGTGACGAGGTAGATGATGAACTTTGCGCGCTTCGGAATGAAGAATTTGAACTTTCGGACAACAGAACAGTATCGGTTGTGACAGGGGAATCTGCATATGGATTTATAAAGGAATGTGCGGAAAAAGTCACAAATCAGTATCCGAAGCTTAAATGTAATGTGTACTGTGCGAAGAATTATTTCTTTGGCGGTTCGGTAACCGTTGCAGGACTTCTTACTGGAGCTGATATGATAATGGCCCTATCCGGCTGTGAACTTGGCGAGGAGCTGTTTATTCCCGGATGCACGCTTCGACACGAAAAGGATTTGTTCCTTGATAATATGAGTATTGAAGAATTTTCCAAAAAGCTTGGTGTTAAGGTTACACCGAATGAGAATGACGGTGCAGACTTTGTAAGAAAACTTCTCGGAATTTAGACAGGAAAATAACGTAATTTATAATTTGCTCCTAATATATTTGCAAAATAGTGGTATAGTTTTTTTAAAAATTACGGTAAAATATATTTGGAAAAGTACAGAATGAGAAATTTCTGTATTTAAAAATCAAAATACGGCATTGCCTCAAAGATAGGAGGTATAAAAATGGCAAAACCAATAATTGCGATTGTCGGCAGACCAAATGTCGGTAAAAGCACATTTTTTAACAAGCTTGCGGGAAAAAGAATCTCAATTGTAGAGGACACTCCCGGAGTAACAAGAGACAGAATATATTTTGAAACCGAGTGGGCTGGCAGAAAGTTTATGATGATAGATACCGGAGGTATCGAGCCTGCAACGGAAGACCTTATTATGTCCCACATAAAGACTCAGGCGCAGATAGCAATTGACAGTGCGGATGCGATTATCTTTATGACAGACTTTCATGCGGGGGTTACTGCAGACGATAGAGAAATTGCCAATATGCTCAGAAAAAGCAAAAAGCCGGTTGTTCTTGCTGTAAATAAAATGGATAAGGTAGGTCAGATGCCGGCAGAGTTTTATGAATTCTACGAGCTTGGACTTGGCGACCCTGTTGCACTTTCATCTGTACACGGTTCAGGTTCGGGTGATGTTCTTGAAAGAATCTGCGAGCTGATACCGGAGGAAGACTTCGAGGATGAAGACGATGATTCCATAAAGGTTGCTGTTATCGGAAGACCTAATGCGGGAAAAAGCTCTCTTGTAAACAGGATTCTCGGAGAGGACAGAATGATTGTATCCAATATTGCAGGAACAACAAGAGATGCAATAGATACTAAAGTTGAAAACGAAAACGGAAAGTTCGTATTCATTGATACCGCAGGAATCAGAAAAAGCGGAAAGATTGAAGACAGAATAGAGAAATACAGCGTACTTCGTGCCGAAATGGCGGTAGACAGAGCCGATGTATGTTTAATTGTTGTTGATGCAACAGAGGGCATTACCGCCCAGGACGAAAGAGTTGCGGGTATTGCCCACGAAAGCGGAAAAGCCTGCATTATTATCATAAACAAGTGGGACCTTGTTGAAAAGGAAACGGGTACTTTGGAGTACTACCGCAAGGAAGTTTACGAAAAGCTGTCATACATGACATACGCTCCCGTACTCTTTATCTCGGCAAAGACAGGTCAGAGGGTTGAAAAGATTTATGAGCTTATCAACTATGTTTACGGTCAGAGCTGTATGAGAATTTCTACCGGTATGCTCAACGATGTTCTGAGTGAAGCTACAAATCGTGTGCCTCCGCCAACAGACAAGGGCAGACGCTTAAAGATTTACTATATGACACAGACAGGCATCAAGGCACCTACATTTGTCATGTTCGTAAACGATGCAGAGCTTTTCCATTTCTCATATCAGAGATATATTGAAAA
>JAFWWX010000425.1 GCA_017517985.1 Clostridia bacterium
AAAAAGAGTTATTTGCCAAGTATGTGCTTGCTTACAATGAATTTTCAAGCATTGGTAATTCTGACAGCTTTATATCAGGTTTCAGGCTCGGTGCAAGATTTACTTATGATACTTTTATAACAGAAATGAAAGGATGATTTTCATGTCAAAGATTACATATCGCCGTGTGGGTGATTATTTAATCCCTAACCTAATCTTACCACCTGAAGAAACAGCCATAACTCTCGGTAAATGGGGAATGATGCATAAGTCTTATCTTGAAAAGCATAAAAAGGTGCTTTTCAGTTTATTGCTTGGTCAAGGCAAGCTCTATCAGCACTGTGCAGAGGTGGAAAAACAAGCTCAAGAGATGTTTGATACCCTTATTGAGCAGATAAAAGAATCTGAAGGTGTAACCGAGCAACTTAAGGAAGAAAATCAGATGGAGTGGGTGTGCCGTATGCAGAATATCGAAGCAAGGGCACGAGAGATAGTTACAACTGAATTAATATACAAATAAGTTGCAGCGGTGGGAAATGTATTTTCTCATCGCTATTTTCATAAAAACATATTGACATTCCAACTCTAACATGTTAGAGTATATATGAACTCTAATGAATTAGAGAAAGGAGAAATCAACATGGATACACCTAAAGTTTTTGAAAGTGAATATCGTTTTTGCTTGATTTTGTGGGAGCATGAGCCAATCAAAAGCAGTGAGCTCGTTAATCTTTGCAAAGAGCAGTTGGGTTGGAAGCCTACCACTACATACACCGTTATCAAGCGTTTGTCTGAAAGAGGTGTACTCAAGAATGAAAACACCATTGTTTCTTCTTTAGTTTCAAAGGATGAGGTTCAGGCTTCGGAAATCAATGAAATGGTTGAAAAAACCTTTGAAGGCTCTCTTCCTGCATTCATTGCTGCATTTACAAAGCATCAGAAAATCTCTGACAAGGAAATCGATGAAGTTCAAAGGATGATTGACCGTTTTAGGAAAGGAGAATAAAAATGACTGAATTCTTCTTAAATGTTGTTAATATGAGCATTTCTGCAAGTTGGCTTGTTTGTGCAGTTCTTTTACTCAGATTATTACTTAAAAAAGCTCCAAAATGGATAAATGTTCTACTTTGGGGAATAGTTGCAGTGCGTCTTATCTGCCCATTCTCTTTCGAAAGTGTATTAAGTCTGATACCAAGTTCTCAAACAATAAACCCTGAAATAGCTCTTAATGCTCCCGTTATAGATTCGGGCGTAACAATTATTGATAATGTGATAAACCCCATTATCGGTGAAGCAACTATATCCCTTCAACCTGAAAAGGATGTTAATTTATTTCAGTTTATTATGCCTTATTTAGCAGGTGTATGGCTTGTGGGGATTGCAGCTCTGTTAATTTATACACTTATCAGCTTCTTAAGATTAAAGAGAAAAATCGGAACAGCAGTTCTTCTTCGTGATAATATTTATCAGAGTGAAGCTGTGGTATCGCCTTTCGTTCTCGGTATAATCAAGCCGAAAATCTATTTGCCATTTAATATGAACGGTCAGGATATGGACCACGTTATCGCTCACGAGCAAGCACATATCCGAAGGAGAGACCATTGGTGGAAGCCATTGGGATTTGCAGTTCTTACCCTCCATTGGTTCAATCCTATGGTTTGGCTCGGTTATATTCTTCTTTGCCGTGATATTGAGCTTGCCTGCGATGAAAAGGTTGTAAAAGAGCTTAGCAATGAGCAACGTGCAGATTATTCCGAGGCTCTTCTTGCTTGCAGTGTAAACAGACGAATGATTGCAGCTTGTCCCCTTGCTTTTGGTGAGGTAGGTGTTAAGGATAGAATAAAATCTGTACTCAATTACAAGAAACCTGCATTTTGGGTTATTGTGGTTGCTATTGTTGTAAGCATTACCGTAGCGGTCTGCTTCCTTACAAATCCCATTTCAGACAGATTGGCGAATATTGAGGGCGGTAAATTAGATGCATACCTTACTGAACAAACTGCTGTTATGATTTCCGACGGGGAAACACACAAGTATGTTGGAGCAGTCAAAGATGATATGTTGAAAAAACTCTTTGATATAAAAATTTCAAGAAAAGAAGTATCTTTAAGTAGGGATGAAGAACGAGACAAAACCAACACGCTGATACTTAACATGCTTACCGAAGAATCTGATATTCTCATATCATTTGTTGGCGGAATATATGTTCATTTTAATGCTGACTTTTCTCAGGTTTGGGTAAACGACGGCGTTAAACCGACATATTCTTACAAAGTAAAAAATCCTGAATCAGCTAAAAAAATTTATAATAGCATTATAAATCTGTATCTGTCTGATGTAGGCGGTGTTGATGACCCCTCAAATGTCATTGTCAACACAACAATAAATGGATTAAAAGTCAAATATCCGCAATTCTTTAATGTATCAACTGATGGTGGTCTAACTGTTTATATTTGGCAGATGTCAGCAAACAATTATAGTTGTTATCTAGCAAACACCTCTACGGAAGCGATATCAGATAATAGTTTCGCATATGACGTTGGTGCATCTATTGCGGAAATGCGTGCAATTTTAAGCACATATGATGTAGAACAGAAAGATATTACTGTTCAGCCGGTTATCAATCCGTTTTCTAGTTATGTTTATAATATAGATACCGCCTATCGTACAAAGGTTAAAGAATTGTTTTGGAAGGACAGCTCAAATGTGGATGTATCTAATAATTCACAGAGTGCAACAAAAACTAAAAGCATTGAACGTATTGTTGATCATTCGGTAGATGATGGTGTTTCTTACGATAACGCATTTGAACTTTTTTATACTGATGATAAATATAATTACTATTTTTCTAATATTATAAGCCAATATATTATTGTTGAATTTGATGATGGCACAAAAAACAATGTCAAAGATGCACTGACAGCTGGTGAAATTACTATTTCTGATTTGGACAAATTTGAAATACAATACTCAAAGACAGAAAAATCTGTTCAGCCCGGTGCTAATCCATATTTTAATGCAGAAGTGTTGGAAGTCACCGAGAAAAACATACTTGTAAAGCCTGATGATGATTCAAAAGAAACTAAATCGGCAGACAAAATATATGTGTCGTTAGATGTTATTTCTGAAATTCCTGTTCCGACTATTAACACAGGTGACAGAGTCCGAGTGATTTATAACGGAGAAATCGCTGAAACTTATCCTGCACAAATTAACAATGTATTTGTCATATATTTGTTGGGAGAAAATGATATGGTTTTATCCCCGACCCCTTTGCAATGACAACTATATAATTCTCCCCGTTGCCGCAGCAACCCTGCCTCAACGGGGATTTATCCTATTTACCAATGCTGAAAAATAATACATTCCCATTATTATAATAACTGCCCCCACCAAATAGGTTTCGAATATAAACAAAGCATATTAGAGGGAGGCAAAACAGCAAAGAAAAACTGTTCTCACAGTGAGAACAATGATTATAGCAGTAAAGTAGGAACCTCCGAACCATTATTATATTCTGTTGATGCCATTGACGTTTTCACATTAGAAACATTGTATTCAGTTGAAAATAATGCTAAAATTTATGTAAGATGAAGTATATAAAATCGGTTTATATAAGTGAGAGGAGGTTTACAGATGGAAGACAAACAGATAATAAAACTTTTATTTGCGAGAGCTGAAGAGGCAATCGGGGCTTTGAAGGTACGTTTTGGCAACACCTTATACAGAATCGCAATGAACATTCTCGCAAATCACAACGATGCAGAAGAAACAACAAATGATACATATCTTGCCATTTGGAATGCAATACCACCTAAAGAACCTGACCCTTTGGCTCCTTATGTATATCGAACAGGAAGAAATATGGCGCTGAAACGGTTAGAATATCTTTCAGCAGAAAAACGAAACAACAGTTATGATGTATCCTTGGACGAGCTTGGTGCTTGTTTACCTGATAATGATATTAACCCTGAACAGGCTGTTATTATTCAGGAAATTGCTGACTCCATAAATAACTTTTTGGAACAAGATACTGATATGAACAGATATATTTTTATGCGTAGGTATTGGTATGGAGATTCAGTTGAGGATATAGCAAAAGCCGTCAATATGAAAAGCGGTGCTGTTTCGGTAAGATTAAACCGTATCAGAACAAAATTAAAAGAACATCTTATTAAGGAGGGTTATTACTATGAAGCGTAAGCACGTATTGGAAGTTTTGGATAAAATAGACGATAGACACATCAAAGAAGCTGAAAAAGCTCCGAAGAAAATGAGAAAAAGACCTTATTGGATAGGTGCGGTTGCTGCTGTTTTAGCAGTTGTAATTTGCATCAGCTCTTTCCTCAATACACCTATAATTACAGCAAACGCCATTGCTCTCCCCAGTGATGCACGTGTTATGGAGCGTCCCGACCTTGATGATTATAAAGACAGAGAAAGCTATATGGCAGATGTGGCAATATGGGAAGAAGCGTTAAATAACAGACGAACTGCAAGAGAAAATGCAGCTGTTTCCTTGTCACAGTTTTTCACAGAAGCATCTGCAGAATTCCTCTCTTCACAGAACAATGAAAATGCTTTATGGTCACCTATAAATGCCTATATCGGTCTTGCAATGCTTGCCGAAATAACAGACGGTGACAGCCGTAAGGAAATTTTAGATTTGTTCGGTGTAAGCGATATTGAAACACTCAGAAGTCAAGTCAGTGCTATTTGGGAATCCGTTTATGAGGATGACGGAAATGAAATATGTACATTGGCTAATTCTCTTTGGCTTGAAGATGGACTTAATTACAATCAGGATGCTATGAACAATCTTGCATATCACTATTATGCTTCTGTATATCAGACTGACATTGGCAGTGGCAGTGCGAACAAGTCAATAGGTAATTGGCTTAATAAAAACACAGGTGGAATGTTAAAAGACCGCACCGATAAAATCGATTTATCTCCTGAAACCATTCTTGCTCTTTATTCAACACTCTTCTTCCAAGCTAAATGGGGCGATGAGTTTAACAGTAAAAACAATACTGACGCTATTTTTCACGGTCTTAATGGCGATACTAATGTTACCTATATGAACAAAAAGCTCTGTCAGATGAATTATTATTGGCATGATGATTACAGTGCAGTAGCTTTAAGGCTTAAAAACGGAAGCACAATGTGGTTTATTCTCCCCGATGAAGGAAAGACAACTGCCGATGTGTTAAGTGGCGGTGCTTACGGAGAAATGATTTCTTTGGGAGATGGCGAAGATGGCTGGCAAAACAAAAAGTATATGAAGGTCAATCTTTCTGTACCTAAGTTTGACGTTTCTTCCACAGTAAACTTAAAAGACGGACTCGGCAGAATTGGTGTAACTAAAGTCTTTGATATGGAAAGCTCAGATTTTACGGCAATCACCTCTGATTCACCTGTGTATGTTACTGCAGTTAATCAGTCTGCAAGAGTTGAAATTGATGAAAAAGGCGTAAAGGCGGCAACATATATAGAAATCCCCGGTTGCGGTTCTGCTATGCCTCCTGAAGAAATAATAGATTTCGTGCTTGACAGACCATTTGTATTTGTGATTTCTAAGGGTAATTTACCCTTGTTTACAGGTGTGGTGAACAATATTTAAATTAAAGTTTCTGTTTACTGAACACTTAAAACAAAGCCATCGGCATTGAACCGATGGCTTCATATTTTATATGTACTCTTTTGATTCTATTTCTTATCCTTTATTTTCTCGATTAAGCCT
>JAFWWX010000426.1 GCA_017517985.1 Clostridia bacterium
AATAAACCAATAGTAACACCTCCAAAAATGTTTTTGTGATTATAACATAAATATGTTGAAAATTCATCTGTATTTGAAAAATCTTTATGGAAAGTTTGATATTGTTTTGAGTTAATAAGGAAATGTTTTCAAATCTTCGTAGACTTTTATAAATAAGTATGGTATTGTTTGTTGCTGATGAAAGTGAGGTGTAAATAATACCCGGCATTGACAACAAATTTTCTGTAATTATAGGATTGGCAGAATATTGGTATAATAAAGAGGAAAAGGAGTTGTCGAACATTATGAAAATAACAATGAACTTAATTCTTCGTTACAAAGATTATTTGATTGACGAAGAAAAAAGTGAGGTAACAATTGAAAAGTATATACGAGACATAAAAACATTCTATGAGTGGATAAAGGATAGAGAACTGACCAAAACACTCGTGCTTGAATATAAAGCCAAGCTTGTGGATGAATATTCACCTGCGACAGTGAACTCAGTCCTGGCCGCATTAAACGGATTCTTCGCATACAATGAATGGTATGCCCTTAAAGTGAAGAGTCTTAAATTGCAAAGGCAGTTGTTCTGTCAAAGCGAAAAGGAACTGACAAAGACAGAATATGAAAAACTCCTAAAAGCGGCGAGTGATAAGAAGAATGAACGACTTAATCTTATAATGCAAACGATATGCAGTACAGGGATCAGAGTCTCGGAATTATGCTACGTGACAGTGTCAGCCGTAAAACAAGGACAGGCGCAAGTTAAGCTCAAAGGTAAAATCCGTATAGTGTTCTTCACAAACGAACTGTGTAAGCTCCTGAAAAAGTATATTCAGGAACAGGGCATAGAGAATGGATGTGTGTTCAGAACAAGAACAGGAAGACCGTTAGACCGTCACAGTATATGGAAAGCGATGAAAAGTCTATGCGAATCTGCAGGAGTATCGCCAGAAAAAGTATTTCCGCATAACCTTCGGCATCTGTTTGCACGAACCTTCTACGGAATACAGAAGGACATCGTAAGACTTGCAGATATCCTCGGACACTCAAGTGTTAACACAACAAGGGTATATACAATCGAAAATGGAAGTGTCCATCGTCAGCAAATGCACAGACTTGGTCTGGTCAGAATGAATGTATAAAAAATACCACATAATCTGCATTATGTGGTAAATCTAAAAATCAAATTTAAATTTCTTTACATAATTATAGCAAAATTCATATAAAAAGTCAATGAAACACAGGGTATTATAAAAAAATACATCAAACTTTATGAAAATAATTAAAAATGAGCAGCAAAAATTGACCAATGCCATAAAACAAAAAGGAATTGGTCTGAACCTCTTTCGATATTTGAAAATTAAGCTTGCAAAAAAACAGAGAAAAAGATTTTTGCAATAACTTTCAACTTAACATACTCCACATAATGCAGATTATGTGTGATTATTAAAAAAGAGGAAGGAATCGTGAAATGAGCGAAGCAGAATTAAGAATGCATCGATGTTGCTTTACGGGACACAGACCTGACAAGATGACATTGGGAGAAAAAGAAATTAAACCAATGCTTGAAAAAGCAATAGATGAAGCGATAGAAGACGGATATGTTACATTTATAACCGGTATGGCAATGGGAGTTGACATTTGGGCAGCAGAAATAGTATTGGAGCGAAAGAAAAAGAACGATAATCTGCATTTGATATGTGCATTACCTCATCCCGGATTTGAGACAAGAAGAAGTCTGTCGGAAAAAATGAAGTTCAACAAGATAATTAAAAAGGCAGATATGGTAAAAGAAATTAATGACCATTATTTCAGAGCCTGTTATCAGGTTAGAAATGAGTGGATGGTGGACAGGAGTAATCTTGTGATAGCCGTATTTAACGGTCAGAAAAGCGGTACAAAAAACACGGTTGATTATGCAATCAGAAAAGGTGTGAAGGTAAAGAACATCATAGAAAATGAGGTGTGAAAATGAACTTATCTGATAAAGAAGAAAAGCGAAGAAAAGAACACAACAACAAAGTGTTAGGTATGATGGCAATTGAAAAATTATGGAACGCAGGACTTGACGAAGAAGAGATATTGAAAGTTCTGTTCGGAAATTTATATGATGTTTTGAGAGAAAAAGGAGTGCCTGAAGAAGAATTAAAACCGGAATACATAGAACAGGCATTAGAGGATTTTCGAAATGATAACGATAGAAAGAATTGATGAAGAATTAGTAGTTGTTAAAATACCAAGCGGAGAACTAAAAATATGTCCTTTAGAAATATTTCCGGACGGAATTAAGGAAGGTGATAGAGTAAGTGTTGAGATAGTTGATAAAAGCGTGTAATAAAATAAGAGTCAGGAGAGTAAAAATGAGAAAATTAGCTTTATTATTAGCATTAACTATGGTTGTTTCATTTGCAGGTTGTTCATCGAATAAAAATGGAGTTGAGAAAAAGCAAAATGAAATACGTACAGAGGATCAAGTAGAAAAAAACATGGAAAAATTTCTGCATGACGGAGATACATATACCGCAGATTTGTTCGTTGAAATGGCGGATACCTATGAGGGCGTATTGGAAGGAGAAGACCGCCAGAGATATGTATTTGATTTAAGAAGCAAAGAAGAATATGATGCAGGACACATTGTTGGAGCTATCAATATAGATCCCAAAACAGCAGACTTTGATGCAATCATAGAAAAGACACCATCGGATTATTCTGTCTATGTAATAGGTAATACAGATGAGGAAGCAAAAACATTTGTAGCAAACCTCAAGGCAGCAGATGAAGAAAAGCTTTTCGCATATGCAATTGTAGGCGGATATGAAACGCTTGAAAAAGCAGAAGGTATTGATAAGTATATTTCAACAGAACCCGGGGATTTCAGCGACTTCACCCGCTCAGAAGCAGCAAAGAAATTTGAAGAGCTTGAAGCAGAAGGAAAAATAAAAGAAGTTGAGTAAGTGATAAAAGGTATATCCCTGAAAGAATGTGGGGATATACCTTTTATTTTTTAAAACAAATGTAGCAAAAACTACATTTGTTTTAAAAATATAAAACAAACTTAATCGAAACTATTGTAAAATCCGTGAGTGTATGTTATAATATATATTGTCAAATTATAATTTATGAGGTGACCGATTATGGCAGTATCATATAATAAACTTTGGAAACTTTTGATCGACAAGAAAATGATGAAAAAGGAGCTTGCGGAACAGGCTGGAATCAGTCCGTTTACGCTAACGAAAATGACCAATGATGATAGTGTAACCACAGATACCCTTTCAAAAATCTGCATTGCTCTAGGCTGCAATATAGAGGATATTGTAGAAGTGATTCCTGATGAACAGAAATAAATGATTGAGAGGTGCATGTAAAATGGTTGATATAAAGAGTTTGCTCGAAAAGGGCGAAGGAATAACTATAGAATTTAAAGAATCAAAGAGAGAACTTAATAAAGACACATTTGAGTCTGTTTGTGCGATGCTTAACAGATTGGGCGGATATTTGCTTTTGGGTGTAGAAAATGATGGAACTGTTTGCGGAGTTGACAAGGATTGCGTTGAAAAGGTAAAGAAAAACTTTGTTACGCAAATGAATAATCCGGATAAAATCAGCCCGACATTTTATACACAGCTTGAAGAATATGAGATTGATGGTAAAACAATTATTTATATTCAAATTCCTATAACTCCGGATGTTCACAGAACGGCAGGAAAGATATTTGACAGAAATGAAGATGGCGATTTTAATATTACAAACAATACAAGTCTCGTAGCACAGCTGTACAACAGAAAAAGCAATATAAGTTACACAGAAACTCAGATATTTCCAATGGTGTCTGTTGATGAACTCGATAAGGATACGATAAACAAAGTTCGCATTTTGGCAAAAAATCAGCGCGGCGGTGAGCATCCGTGGGAAACAATGAGTGATTTGGAACTATTGAAAAGTTCTAATTTGTATGGTAGAGATCTTGTAACTGGCAAGGAGGGGATTAATCTTGCCGGAATATTGCTGCTTGGTACACAACAATTGATTTTGTCGGCATTACCGCATTATAAGACCGATGCAATTGTACGAAGAGAGAATCTTGACAGGTACGATGACAGAATTGTTGTACTTGATAATCTTGTTAATGCCAATACAAAGCTAATGGAGTTTGTTGAAAAACACCTGAATGACAAATTTTATCTTGAGGGAACTCAGCGAATAAGTATACGCAATAAAATATTCAGAGAAGTATGCGCAAATCTTTTGATACACAGAGAATTTTCAAGTGCATATCCTGCAAAACTTATTATTGAGAATGATAGAGTACGTACAGAGAATGCGAATAAGCCACACGGATTCGGATTGATAGATGCAAATAATTTTTCACCATTTCCTAAAAATCCAGCCATTTCGAAATTCTTCCGTGAAATAGGCTATGCTGATGAACTTGGCTCCGGTATTAGAAACATAAATAAATACCTTGAGGTATATTCGGGCGGTAAACCGGAATTCCACGAAAAAGATATATTCCAGTTAATCGTACCGATAAAAGAGCAATCCGGAACGAGTGAGAAAAGCACCCATCAAGATACCCATCAAGATACCCATCAAGATAATTTCTTAAAATTGGTTGAATTCTGCAAGGTACCGAGAAGCAGAATTCAAATGATGGAATTCATAGGATTATCAGATAGAGTAAACTTTAAGAAAAACTATCTTGATCCGATGCTTGACCAAAAATTAATTGAAATGACTCTTCCTGATAAGCCCACAAGCAAAAATCAAAAATATGTTGCAAAATAACAAAAATACGGAGCGAGATATATGATTACAGGAGAACTTAAAAATAAGGTTGATTCAATATGGGATACTATCTGGACCGGAGGTATAACAAGTCCGATAACAGTTTTGGAGCAGATAACATATCTCATATTTATGAAGCTGCTCGACGATAATCAGCTCAAGGCAGAAGCAAATGCAAATGCTTTGGGTGTT
The DNA here is from genome assembly GCA_017517985.1 of Clostridia bacterium. The sequence goes on from JAFWWX010000426.1 coordinate 4,966, forward strand.
AAACTTAATAAAAAAGTATTTGGCGAAGGTATTTGTGTTATCAGTGAAAATCCGAGAGTTGAAACTGATTACAAGAACCTTCGTTGGAATGTGTTTCATAACTTTGAACCGAGTGCAATGCTCGATAATATTCAAAGATATGTGTTCCCGTTTATTAAGCAAATCGGAGAGGGCAAGGACACTGCCTTTTCGAGATATATGGAAAACACGGTATTCCTTATTGTGAATCCAAAGGTCCTTGCAAAAGTGGTTGACGGAATTGATTCAATGGATATGAACAACAAGGATATAATGGGTGATGTATATGAATATCTCCTCGGTAAAATTGCAGCCGCAGGAGAGAACGGACAGTTCAGAACACCAAGACACATAATAAAAATGATTGTAGAGCTTATGAAGCCTACACTCAAAGATAGAATACTTGATCCTGCGATGGGAAGCGCCGGATTTCTTTTGGAGGCATCAAGCTATGTAAGCGAACATTACCCAAGTGAGCTTATGAAGAAAGAGAATACAGAACATTATAAAACAAAGATGTTCACGGGTTTTGATACCGACCAATCAATGCTCCGCATCGGTGCAATGAATATGATGCTGCACGGTGTTGAGAATCCGAACATTACATATCAGGATTCACTGTCAGGCGATAACACAGACAGAAACTGTTTCAGCTTGATAATGGCAAATCCTCCGTTTACAGGCAGTGTATTTCAGGATGAAATAAGTAAGGATCTCCTGTCTCTAACCAAGACAAAGAAAACAGAATTATTATTTATGGCTCTGTTTACCA
>JAFWWX010000427.1 GCA_017517985.1 Clostridia bacterium
CCGCCTGATAAATCGTAAGGATGACTTTCCAAAAGATTTTCAATTCTGCAAAGAACAGATATGTTATGCACCTTTTGTTCTTTTTCTTCCTTAGTGAGTTTCTTATCAGAAAGTATTTCCATCAAATCAAGATATACTGTTTTCTTTACAAATACACTCTGCGGATTTTGCGGAAGAACTCCCAAAAGTCCGTCATACAAATTCTTAATTTTAGAAATGATCTGTCCTTTTATCTTAACATCGCCTCTGTATGGTGTATTAAGTCCTGATATAAGAGAAAGTGCAGTTGTCTTTCCGGTGCCGTTTCCACCCACAAGGCAGAAAAGTTCACCTTCATTTACACTTAAATTAAAACCTTTGACTACATCAGGCAAGTCCTTTTCGTATCTGAACCAAGCATCTTTGATTTCAATTACTGTATCGGCATTTTGGGGTGCCTTGTCTTTAGGGATAACCTTTGAATTCAATACATTCTCTTTCGAGTATTCTTCAAGCCACACTCTGCCGTCACGAACTGTCAGAGGACAAGGCAAATCATTTGTCACTTCACCGTGAATTCTTATAGGAGTTGGAAGCGCTCTATACATATCGTGCTTTTGAACTTTTAGAATTTTACCAACTTTTTCAGGAACTTCGTCAGCGATGATTTTTCCATCATCCATAACGATAACTCTGTCTGCTATCGGGAAAGCATCTTCCAGGCGATGCTCGGTGAGAATAACGGTTGTGCCAAGCTCACGGTTTATTTTCTCTAAAGTTTTCAAAAATTCACTTGCTGCAATTGGATCAAGTTGACTTGTCGGCTCGTCAAGTATCAATACAGACGGCTGCATAGCCATAACTGATGCAAGGTTTAAAAGTTGCTTTTGACCGCCTGAAAGTTCGGTTACTTTCTTATAAAACCAAGTCTGTATTCCAAAGAATGATGCCATTTCGGAAACTCTTGTTCTGATTTCAGTTTGTTTGTATCCAAGACTCTCTAAACCAAACGCGAGTTCGTGCCATACCTTATCCGTTACAATCTGATTGTCGGGATTCTGCATTACAAAACCAATGCCCGATGCTTGTTCTTTGGTATCGTAGTCTGCAAGAGGTCTGCCGTTAAAGAGGATACTTCCGCTTATCTCACCAAATGGTGCAAGTGTTGATTTTAATAATCTCAGCAGAGTAGTCTTTCCACAACCTGATTTTCCGCAAAGCAAAACAAATTCGCCTTGGTTTACAGTAAAATTTATATTATCAAGTGCTTTACCCGTTCTGCTCGGATAAGTAAAGTTTAAATTTTCGATCTCAAAACTTTCCATTTTCTCACCTCCCACAGTTCAATTATTATTGGGCATACACAAAGCAATAGATATGCCACGAATACACTTATACCAAACGCAGAAGCTTCTGACATTTGCATTGATGGGAAGAATCTGAAAGATATTTCTCCCATTAAGCTTCCAACAAATGTATATATACCTAAAAGTAAAATGCAAATAAGTGCTTTTTTATCTCTCTTATCAAATGTAAATATAGAAAATGCAGTTCTGCCCGGTATTCCGTAACCACGGGATTTCATACTATCTGCGGTTTCAATGGCATTTTCTAAAGACCATGTTGTCATAATTGACAGTATATTAAGTCCGTTCTTTGCACGCTTTATGATACTTCCGTTTGAAACATCACGCCCCATACACCTTTGAGCATTTGTTACGACTTTTAATTGTGCTGCAAACTTCGGCACAAAACGAAGCGTCATAGAGATTATTAAAGACATTGCCGGAATAATTTTACCGAACAGATAGATAAATTTATCACTCGTCATAACTTCGTTATAGCATGAAAAATGAAGAATAACACTTACAATCATTATAGCGGCACAAAGTCCGTAAACGATGGATTCAAGCGTCAACGGATTTCCGCTTGGCAGATACTCTATGATGGTCATTCCTTCGTGATTAAAGGCAGGGTTTATAAGCGCCATCACAAGAAGCATCGGAAGCATATATATTAAATTTGTTTTGATTGCTTTTTTACCTTTAAGCATCACGGAATATGTAAAACCGCTTACAAGTGAAATACATAAACACGCAGGATGCATAAAAAAGCAGGAAAACCCGATTACAAATACAAAGTACACGAAATTTACAATCGGGTGATATGTTTTAAATTCACTCATATTAAAATTCAATTCCTTCTCTTGCTGAAACGCCATTTGTATATGGATGACTTATCTCTTTAATTTCAGAGATATAGTCTGATACATTTGCAATTCTTTCTGGCAGACTGTGTCCGGTAAGTATTATTTCAGAATGTGCTTTAAGTTCTGTAAGTAACTTAACTAATTCACTTTCGTCTATATATCCATATTCAACCGCATCAAATATTTCATCCAAAATAATCATTTGATAATCGTCTGCTTTGTTTTTTACATCTTCAAAAAGCAGTTTGCTGTAGGCATTAGCAAATGCGGTTGTTCGCTCTTTGTTCATGTTATCATAAAGCTCATAATGCTCATCTGAGTATAAATTATCTATACCCTTGATTTCTTCCAAAACCTTAAATTCCGCAGAATCGTTGTTTTTTAAGAACTGCACAAATAAAACCTTATTACCGAATCCGGCACATCTCACAGCCGAACCAATGGCAGCAGTTGTTTTTCCTTTTCCGTTTCCAAAATAAGTTTGTATCATTTCTATTCTCCTAACATCAATTTCCGCTTGCAGCATAGTATCCACCGACGTCAACACCTAAATCGCAGGTATATACCCATTCAACTCTATCTCCGGCTTTAAGCTGATAACGGGAGCATCCGTAATTTGGGAACCAATCATTGACCTTATACATCCATCCTGAAAGCTCACCGCAATCGAACTCATAAAGGTTTGCTATGCCTTCGATATATGCGCTGTTATATATCGGGGTATTCTCAAATTCCATATGTATTTTATTCCGCTTCATTTCACGCATAAGCAGATTGAATACACTTTCGCCCTCATAAAATGTAACGGTCTTTTCTGCAAATATTACGCCGTCTTTCGGTACAATATCAACCTTGTCTTTATCAAGCCATGCGATATTATTCAAAATTGTATCACATCGCACCGATAATGTGCAAGTCAGTTCTTTATCCGAAATAACTGCATCCTGCGGTTCAATAGGAAGTGGTTTTCCTTCAGGTACGGGATCGGTAAGGTATTTATCTTTACCTGTACTTTCGTTTATCACCATTCCGTTAGCTTCAGAATATGTCCTGCTGCCGTTTTGTACCCTTGATACATTGCTTTCTTCTGCAATACGCTCTGCCAATGCTTCCTTTTCGGCAGGTGTCATTGGCGTATTGTCTGTATTCTGCGGTTTATTTTCCTCTGTTGCAGCTTCGTCTGCCTGTTTAATTGGTATCTCGCTGACTTTTTGTTCGGCTTCTTTGATTTCTTCTTTTTTCGGTTCTGAGGGAGCAGGAGTTTCTGCAGGCTCGTCAGTAACTTCAGGCATTTCGGTTTTTATAGGAGCATCTTCGGTTATAACATTCACACTGCCTTTTGGCTGTGGTGTCCATCCACGAAGACCGGGAGCATCACCGCCATACCAAAAAACAAAAGCCAGGACGATTGCAATAATAACACCTGCTATTATTTTGTTTTTGTGTTTTTTCATCTTAAATCCTCCTTACAGAAGCTTTGCAAGGGAAAGCATATTAAAAAGCATTGATGCTATTTCTGCTCTCGTAACTGCTTCTTTGGGCTTTACATCCATAACACTGTCATCAAGGATCTTTTCACTGTAGCAAAATGCAAGGGAGCTTTGTGACCAATCAGCTGCCTTTACATAATCAAAGAACTGTGCCAAGCTATCTCGAACTGCAAGTGTGCCCATTTCAGTATCCATACCGCAAAGTTTTGCCGCCCTTGTAACCATCACAGC
>JAFWWX010000428.1 GCA_017517985.1 Clostridia bacterium
CTCAAAAAGAGCATTACGAAGTTCTGTATGGATATTGCGGAGTATGAGGATGAAGCAGAAGCTGCACTTTGCAAGGTGCATTGGGATGAAGAAGTTGATCCGATTATGTATTGGAGATTTTGCCCCGTATGTACCTTTGAAGCAGGCGGCTCTCACGAGCTTGCACACAGGCTCAGACATAACAGACTGTTTGGCAAAAACGCACTCTTGCTTGAAAGCAAGGGCGGTAAATATACCTCTATTTTAAGTGAGGTTATGGAAGCCTATGAGCTGTGGCTACTTGAAGATATGACACTTCAGGTCGTGTTCTCCTGCAAAATGTGGGTAACGGATAACGGCAAAACAAGCGAATATGTTACCTACCGCTACCCGGTAAAAGACGGGTATAAACACTTCTACGATATGGAAGTCGAGGACTTCTTAAACAAAATCGAAACTATGATTTTTGTTACAAGGAACAATATTTAAGGCTATGGGCGGTCGTGGTAAATCAAAACTGCCGTAGGTAGTTTTGATATGTGGCAAGCATAGCATTTGTCCGTACAAATGCAGCTTGTCTGGGGCGTTGCCCCTGAAACCCCTGCCTTGCGGCTCTATCAAAGGAGGTGATTTCTGTGCGAAAGCGAAGCATCCGCCGAGAAATAACACTCAATGAAAAGGAAGATAAAAAGCTCCAAAGCCTTATGCAAAAATCAGGCTTAACAGCTTGTCAGCTACTTCGCAAATTTATCTTGGAAACAGAAATACGCCCACGACCGCCCGACGAATATGCACAGCTTCTCCGAGAGCTGTCTGCCATCGGCAATAACATAAATCAAATGGCATATAAGGCAAACGGACTTGGAGAAATCTGTGTTGAAGAAGTCAGAGCAATGCGTGAGGCTTTTGAAAAACTTTACAAGGAGGTGAAAAGATAATGGCTATCACAAAAGTTCTACCTATAACAATCAATTTATGGTACAGCGTGACCTATGCTGCCAATGCAAAAAAGACAGGGCTTGATGGTGTTGTTGATTATGTTATCAATCCCAATAAGTCCGAGCAGAGATTATTGCAGTCTTGCCTTAACTGTTCAAGCCTTAGTAACGCATATACAGAAATGTGCGAAACAAAAGCTACGTGGGGCAAAATGGACGGTGTTTTAGGATACCACTTTATACAGGCTTTCAAGCCCGGCGAAATAACACCGGAGCAGGTTCACGAAATCGGCAGACAGTTTGCAAAGGAATGTTTCGGTGACAGATTTGAGGTTGTAATCGGCACACATCTTGACAAAGACCATTACCATAATCACATAGTAATAAATTCCGTGTCTTGTGTGGACGGTGAGAAATACCATTCTTCCCCGGCGAGCTACTACAACAAAATCCGTGCCGTATCAGACCGTATGTGCAGAGAAAACAATTTGTCGGTTATAGAACCCAAAGGCAAAGGAAAACACTATGCTGAATGGAAAGCCGAAAAAGAAGGCAAGCCTACCATTCGAGGACAGATGCGTGAGGAATTTGACGAGATCATAAAATGCTCCTACACAATGAAAGACTTTTGGAGAAACTTGGAACAGCGTGGATATATCATAAAACGCAAACCGGGTAAAAGTGCTCATCCTTCCGTTCTGCCGCCTTTCGGAAAATACCCCGTAAGATTTGACGGACTCGGCAAGGGATATTCCCTTGATGAAATTCAGGAGCGTATCATAGCTGCCCGAAACGGAATTAAAACGGCATCACCCACAGAGCTTTCCAAAAACGGTTTTGATTTTGATAAGGCATATAAGCACATAGAGCCGACAAAGCTCAAAGGCTTTGTTGCCCTCTATTATCATTATCTGTATCTGTTCGGGAAAATAAAGAAGAAGCAGACACCGCAAAGGGTGTCATTTTTTATGCGTGACGAGCTTATAAAACTTGACCGCTATCAGAAGCAGTTTAAGTTTCTCTACGAAAACAACATAGAGAGCGTTGCTGACCTTACTGACTACCACGCAAAAACAAAGGTTAAAATCGACGAGCTTGTCGCAGAGCGTAAACGACTTTATACCGAGCGAACAGAGGAAAACGCTGACGAGGTTAAGGACAAGGCAAAGAAAATCAATGCCGAGCTTCGTATTCTCCGAAGCAAAA
>JAFWWX010000429.1 GCA_017517985.1 Clostridia bacterium
GTTGACGGTGAAAACCTTATAAAACAGGCGTTTTGAAAAATGACCGTAAACAAGTTGACGGTAAGTTGTCGTCAACAGTTGACGGTTCGTTTACACCTTCGTTTACGCCACCGGAAGAGAGCGAAGTTGTATTTTTAAGGGGGCAAGTGGAGAAGCTGCAGGCTGAACTTGAAAAGGAAAGAGAGCATAACCGGGAGAAAGATAAACAGCTTCTTGAAACATTAAATAAATTAGCAGAAAGTCAGGCGGCTCTGTCTGCCGGACAGGCTGCAGATAAGCAAAAGGCATTAGCTGAAAAAATAATTGAGGGTAAGCAGCATTTTTCTGATGAGAAGCTGGGAGCTGATGCTCCGCAAGGGTTTTTTAAGAAGATATTTGGAAGAAAAAAATGATTGTGAATATTGTATGAATTTTCCATAAAACTATTGCTTTTTTATCCAATATGTGATATAATTCAATTAACAAATATAGAAGAGGAGGAGATAACAATGGTAAGTAATTTTGCAAAGAGGTTTGACTTAGTTATATTGCGGCGTATGTTATATTCCTCTGTATGTTTGGAGAAATAAATTAAATAATAGTGGCAGATAACGCATAAGTCAGACCTCTGATAAGTTAGAGGAATGGTTTATGCGTTTTTTATTTGATTGAAAAATGATGCGGGAGGTGGTAAAGATGATTAAGTGACGAATAGATTTAACCCAAAGTACAACATTGAAAAGACAGAAAGGAGAGCAATTATGGCTTTTACAATTTTATCGTCAAGTGGAAATTTATTAAATTTAAGTAATTCATCTACGGATAGTTTAATTTCGATGAGTTATTCGATAGATGAAACAAAAAAATTTATATATTGTAATTATCCCGAAGCCTTAACAACTAATATGTTTGGAGAAGCGGACGAAAATAACGCTTGTCTAAATAGTGTTCAGGTAACAGCGGGAACACACCAGTTGTTCTTTTCGTATCAATATAATGACTCAAAAGTTACCAATACTGCAATTCCGCCTTTCAAATTTGGAATACAGTTCTTTAATCTTGACTCAGTCAATTCGATGCAATTGACTATTTTGAAAAGAGGAGATGGAACCAATCATTCAAGTGATATGGGAAGCTGGTTAGGCGTAGCAGGAGAAACAGTAAAAAATTATTTTTCCTATTCAGCCGATGCTCCTATCTCAATAGACAAGAGCGGTTCGTATTGGATTGAAAAGGAATTACCTGTGTATAGCGGCTTGTATAGTGGGTTGATAGAGTTTTCTGTAACGAGACCTACCGTTGTAAGTGCGTATATCTATAACACCAGATGGAAAATCGACGGAACTGCAGAGGTAATTGAAAAAACTTCAACAGGCGGTCAGTATTCAGGATATTGCGATGGGTATAAGCTGGTGTCTGATACAATAACAATTAATGCATCAGATTTAGCTGGAGGAAAGAAAAAATACATAAAACTCAATGCAAATGGGATTAGTAATTTGAAAATAAACAATACAACCAAAAATTCGGATTTATTAACAATTCACTTAGCCAATGCGAATGGAACTCCGGTAGATGTAACTGCGACATCGAGCGGACAAAATTTGGGAAACTGGGCTGTGATATATGAAATTCCAATTAAGTTTGTAAATAATTCAGGTAACTCATCCGTTACTTTTGAAATTTATGCAAAAACAGATACAAACGAAAAAGATGAGTTCTTAGTTATAAATTCCGGAACAGATACGAAGTATGCACACGTGAGAAACGAGTCAGGATATTACAATTCTTGGCGTTGCGTTTCTGTGGATGTTTCTACAACAAAAACCGATACATTAAGATATGTGTTAGGTACAAACAGTTGTAAAGATAAAAGATTAGTGTTCAAGTTAGGATAAAAAGAAAAGTCAGAGAACCTGATTTTGGTCAGGTTCTCTGACGCCACACTCTTTTTTGGGGTTTTAAAATGAAAAAGATAATTTTATTTATTTTAAGTATAGTTTTGATTATATCCATGGGTATCCTTGCTGTATATTCGGAAGAAAGTAAAATCTGCTATAATTCGGATATAACAGCATATGTTAATGATGTTCCTATTCGTTCATATAACATTGACGGAAAAACATGGATAGTGGCTGAGGATTTACTTCAATATAAATTTAGAGTGAATTATTCCGAAACATACAAATTATTGATGATTGATTATGTTGATACTGACCGAAAAGAAATAACAGCAGACTATGATCCCCAAACAGATGTTGACGATATTGGAAATGTAGCGGGAGAAGTTCTTAAAAGCGATATAAGTGTAAGGATGGGAAAAAACTATGTTGAAGGATATAACATGGGCGGAAAGATAATAATCCCGTTTGATGAATTGAAGAACTTAGGTAGCGTGGATTGGGATCCTGAAAACAGAGAAATTCGGTATACATATCAAGCCTTGTGGGAACAAGAAATTTTAAGTGAAAAGGATATAGAGGAAGGCAATATAATTAGACGATTTTCTCTTGAAATGAAGAACGAAAATGACGGATTTATTGTTGATGGGGAAAATTTGAATTATTTTGATGATATAAAAATAAGGAACACACGAAATGAAGGATTATGTTTTGAATTTTCAATATACCAGCGAGCAGATGTCGAAACAGCAGAAATAAATTCCTTATTTGGAAAACTCATTAATGAAGATTATGAAGGAAATTTAGTTAACAACGATCATGAAAATGCAAATAAATATATAAAAATAAGGGTTAATAATGAGGAGGTTAATATAAATTATATTTCTCAAGGAAAAGGGAATGGTCATGTAGATTATTATATTTACTTTGGTGAAAATACAGACAAAGTAAATATTGATAACTTAGAAGTGCAGGTATCTACAGAAGATATTGAGATGTCCGAGTGGGCAGAAAATGAAGTGAACGAGGCAATAGAATTAGGCTTTGTTTTAGAAGAACTTCAAGGTGATTATCAGGAAAATATAACAAGAGAAGAATTTGCAGCAACAGCAGTTATGTATTTAGCTTATCTTTATAATATGCAGATCGATGATATGATGGATATGTGGTGTTTAACTCACGTTGATGCAAAAGGGAATCCATTAGAAATAAAAGTAGATTCATTTATAGATTTGGACGGTTCAAAGTTCCCAGTTTACATTTATTATGCAGATACATTAGGAATTGTTAAAGGTAGGGGTGATGGAATTTTTGATCCTTTCTCTAATATAACGAGAGAAGAAGCAGCAGTGATGCTTAATAATGTATTTTTTTCGTATGCAACAGGATTTAAATTGGGATATTATGATATTTCAAAAATGACAGATTATGAAAAAATATCAGAATGGGCAAAGGCATCGGTTAAAAACATGTATGTTATGAATGTTATGAAAGGTGTTTCGGAAACAGAATTTTCGCCTCAAGGACAGTATACACGTGAACAGTGTTTTGCTACTTTTTTAAGATTAAATGAAAATGGAAATATTGGAAGAATAAACAATGATGCTCTTGAGTTTATGTCATATCAAGAAATGGTGGAAGAAATAGAAAATAGAGCCTATTATGAAAGCTGGTATAAAGAAGAAGATGAAAATTATATTATAATGTATGGGCAACAAGCTCCTGGAGGCAGAATGAATGCGAAAAGTTTTTATATAATCTATAAAAGCGGTGGCAGAAAAAATATAGTAAATCAATTCGGTCTTGTTGATTTGAAACTATCATTATCGGATTTTGAATTTGATGTAAGTGGACATTTTTTGTATTGTGTTAGACATGAATCGGAAGGTGGTCAAAGATACAAGATAGATCTACAAAACGCTTTGGTTGAAATTATTGATAATTAAATTCGGCAAGGATAAAGGAGAGCCATAGATAGCTCTCCTTTTGCATATAAAAACAAGGCTATGTGTCGCTCATCACGCGCAAGCCTTGTTTTTTCTATGCAGCAGAAACACAGTTTTTTAATGAGTGTGGAGGGTGGGATACGGCTGTGGATTTGCAATTATAACGGTTTACCCGTTCGCGTACATCGTGTACGGGTAAACCGTTATGTTATAGATTTAGTGCAATATGTTGACAAACATTTTCGGTTATGGTATAATAGAAAATGAAAAGGAGGCTCGTCTGAGCGAGGGTAAATAGTGTTTAGGCTCAGAGCGTTCCGGGGAAATTGCCGGAGGTACATTATTTTATAATGTAGAAGCCGTTTAGGTTTGATACACCTATATGATACATGGGCTTGTCATAGTAA
>JAFWWX010000430.1 GCA_017517985.1 Clostridia bacterium
AGCAGAAAGAGGGAGCTATATGAGGTCATCAGACAATAATACAATAAAAGATGAAAACTCGAAGCCAAAGTCAATAAAGGATGTGCCGAAATATCTTATATCAATCCTTGGTGATTTTTTTGGTCATTTGTTTTATATTATAAAACTTGTCTGGGAAACAAAGCCTTTTATCCTTTTAGCGATGTTTTTGTTTTCTCTTATAAACGGTGTTATTCCGGTAGCAAATTCTGTTGTCGCAGCGAATTTGTTGAATACCCTTGCAGGAGTTATAACCGGTGAAACAACAACATTTCAACCTGTTATTTATCTACTTATAATTCAGTTTGTACTTATTTTTGTCAGCGGTATTCTGACACATATAGAAGGTATCGTAATAAATGTATCCGGTGAACTTGTGTCAAATCATATAAAGACCAAGATAATGTCAAAGTCAAAAAATATAGACCTTTCTGATTTTGATAGACCAGCTTTTTATGAAAAACTTGAGAATGCAAATAGGGAAGCACAGAGTAGACCCATTGGTATACTTCGCTCAACCTTTGAACTTATAAGCAGTATTATAAGTACTGTTATATTTATAGTAGTTCTGAGTGCCGTACATCCATTTGCATCTGTTATCGTATTTTTACTTGCAATTCCCGGCGGTATAATAAGCTTCGTTTACAGACGCCGTAATTTCAGATATATCCGTGGTCATTCAAAAGAGAGAAGACAGCTTAATTACTATTCTGGGGTGATGACCGATAAAAACATCGTTAAGGAAATAAAAATTTTTGGTCTTTCCGAGATGTTTATTGACAGATACAAGAAAGTATTCCACGATTATTTTAAGGGACTAAAGAAGCTATTTGTAAGCGAAGGTGTGTGTAGTGCCGGCATATCGCTTGTTTCTACGGCGGTAAACTGTGTTTTGTTTCTTTATGTAGCTTACGGTGTATTTTGCGGAAATCTGCTTATAGGTGATTATTCACTTTATACAGGTGCATTAAATTCTGTTGCAAATGGTGCTGCTAGACTTGTCAGAATAGTTGTTGTAATATACGAGGGAACACTTTTTATCGATAATCTTATAGATTTTATCAATCAGAAGCAAAGTATTGTACCCAAAACCGAAAACGGCATAAGTGTACAAAAAGGAAAACCTCATACAATAGAATTTAAAAATGTCAGTTTTTCATATCCTGGATCAGATAAAAAGGTGCTTGATAATATCAATATAACAATTTCAGGCGGAGAATCGGTAGTCCTTGTCGGACTTAACGGCGCAGGCAAAACTACTCTTATAAAACTCATAACACGTCTGTATGACCCAACATCGGGTGTAATTCTGCTTGATGGCAGGGATATACGGGATTATGATGTAAAACAACTTTACTCACTGTTTGGAATTGTTTTTCAGGACTTTGGAAAATACGCTCTTAGTATATCAGAGAATATCAAAATAGGTAATATTGCAAAAGATGACGATAACGACGATGTGATTAGCGCAGCAAAAATGAGCAGCGCCGATGATTTTATAAAAAAGTTGCCGGATGGTTACGATACACCGCTGACAAGAATTTTTGAAGAAGGCGGAACCGAACTGTCCATCGGTCAATGGCAAAAACTATCAGTCGCAAGAGCCTTTTACGGTGATAACGATATACTTATTCTTGATGAGCCGACAGCATCGCTTGATGCTATTGCCGAACAGGAGATATTCTCCAAATTTGACGAACTGCGTAAAGGAAAAACAGCCATTTTTGTTTCTCACAGACTGTCAAGTGCGACCACTGCTGATAAAATAATTGTTATTGACGGAGGATGTGTTGCAGAGGTCGGGAATCACCGTCAGCTTATGGACAAGCAAGGAGCATATTATCAGCTTTTTTCAACCCAAGCTCAAAGATATATTCAGCAAGATTAAGAAAATTAATAATTTTATGTTATTTAAATGCTTGATTGATACATGGATATAGCGTATAATTTAAAATAATACTATGCAATTAAGTATATTTTTATTTTTGAAAGGAATTTTATAATGATGAAGATTACAAAAGGTCTTTTTGACAAGATGCCAGATGGCAGAGCTGTGTATGCTTATACAATGGCAAATGATTACATAAGAGCAACTGTTCTGAATTACGGCGGAACACTTCAGAGTCTTGTTGTTAACGGCAAGGATGTTGTGTGTGGATATGATAATATAAAAGGCTATATTGAAAGTGATGGTTATCACGGCGCAATCATCGGAAGATATGCAAACAGAATTGCAAAAGGTAAGTTTATACTTGACGGCACAGAATATAATCTTGCAAAAAACGAAAAAGATACAACTCATCTTCACGGTGGTAATGTGGGATTTGACAAGAGAATATGGAATGTATCGGAAGCAAAGGCTGATATGAAGAAAATAGTTCTCTCGCTTGAGCTTTTCAGCCCCGATATGGAGGAAGGATATCCCGGAAATCTTAATGTCAGAGTAACATATACTTTGTGTGAAAAGGATCTGTCAATAAGATATGAAGCTGTAAGCGACAAAAATACTGTTCTTAACCTTACAAATCACGCATATTTCAATATGAACGGCTATGATAGCGATACAAGCATTGAAACTCAGATGCTCGGTATATTTGCAGATACATATACTGAAATTGATTCAGAACTCATTCCTACCTGTGATTCATCTGTTGAAGGAACAGCTTTTGATTTTAGAGTACCGAAGCTTGTTGGTAAGGATATTTCGAAGGATGAACCACAGATAGTTATTGCAGGTGCATACGACCATAACTTCAATTTATCTCGTGACGAATATATAACATATTCTAATAAACAGCTTCGTTACGGTGCTGTTATGTCCGGTGATACACTTACAATGCACCTGTATACAGATAAACCCGCAGTACAGTTTTATGCCGGTCATGGTATATCTGGGGATATTCCTTTCAAGAACAATGTACCCAAGACACGCTGCAGAGGTTTATGTCTTGAAACACAGTTTAAACCCGATAGCCCCAATCACGGAGAAGCACAGCTTTCAAAGGGCGAAAAGTACGATTATACAACACTTTTCAGATTCGAATTTTAATATATAAATTTAACGCACGCCAAATTATTTGTCTGACGTGCGTTCTTTTATTCAAATATTTTGACGATGAGATTTTCGGTTAATTGTTGTACTTTTGAAAAATCTGTTATATTATAGTAAAGCTTTTCTGTTTCGTCGTGTGCATTTGCTGCTATAGATAGTTGTTTGATAGCACCGTTCATAAGGATTTTTCTTGATTTGTCCGCATATTTGTAAAACACCTTATTTTTCTTGAACTTTGCTCCATTGCAGAATCTTGCTGTGTTAATTATTTTATATGGTAGTTGTTTTCTGTCAAGAGAAAGACAGAATTCATCATCGTACTCTGTAAATGATATATCACTGTCATCGATATAAATTCCTTTGTATTTATCAGGGGATAGTGGATTTAGTGCTACTGTGATATTTGCCCCTCTACTTGTAAGCTCATTTGCGAGCATACCATAGAAAACACCTGAAATATCAGCGTAGTCCTTTATAAAATATCGTGTGGAAGATAATTTTTCAAAGGTATTAAGATGAACATTTCCATTTCCGCAGATGCAATCCGTAAATACTTTCGATGTCTTGCCGTCTGATTTTTTTAGCTTAATTTTAGAACATATTCGTTCTACTGCACTGAAAAGTTTATCCTCAAGAAGATACCCCTTAAGGCAATTATCAATAACTTCTTCAGCGCTTATACAGGAAGAAAGATATGCATATGCTCTTTGGTATGCTTCAGCTTTCTTTTTGACAAGCTCTCTGATTTTTACATTAATATCTGTTGCTTTGTTTAAATCCCAGCTTTCGCCAAGGTTTATTATGTTTTCGCATACAGCAGGATATTTTGGGTCTACGGTATGCGGTGCAGTTCCGTCAAGGACGGCTGTTGAGATTTTAGGGATTATAACACCGTCTAAAGAGGAAGGACTTGATGAACAATAATATTTTTCGATATCTAGACCTTTATTTAAAGCATACTCTGCTATTTTTTTTAAGGCAGTGCTTTTTCCACATCCGGGTCCGCCCTTAAGTATATATATTTTTTCAATTTTTTCGGGAGAGAAAATGTTATTAAAAAGAGAATAGAAACCTGCGCCGGTATTAGCTGCTCCATAATATTCTTTAAGATCTGAGGTTGATTGTATATGTGTCATAGACTCCTCCGTAACATTATCAGATTGATGCATTGATAATAAATGCATTTTAACTATCTGAAGTATATACTATATGTTATGAAAAAAGTTGTTTTTTGCCAATGTTTTATTTAAATAAAAATAAAGGGTATGCTTTTGCATACCCTTTAAAATTTATCACATTTTCAGTCCTTTACATTTCCTATAAGCCAGTCAACAAGCTCACTACCCGTATAAGCGCAGTCCCAGGAATTATGCCCTACTTTACCGTAAAGAGTAATGGTTGCTTTACCACCTGCCTTGTTTACCGCCTTAACCATATCGATAGAGCGTTTCACGGGCACAACTGCATCAAGAACACCGTGGAATACCTTTATTGGTATATCCTTAAGGCAGTCTGCTCTCCATTCCATACCGCCACCGCATATTGGAGCCATTGCTGAAAAATAGTCTGGGTAATTAATTCCCATTGACCAAGTGCCAAAACCACCCATAGAAAGACCTGTAATTGATATTCTTTTCTTATCAACTCCGTATTGGTTTGCCACAGAGTCAATAAGTTCCATAAGTTCTTCAACATAGTTATCCCAGCATCTGTTTTCTGGGCACTGAGGAGAGAGAACTATAAAGCCTCTAGGAGTGTGTTTTTCGTAGGTTTTTGCAAGACCGTGTGTTTTTACTTTTTCAACGTCGTTTCCTCTTTCGCCTGAGCCGTGAAGGAATACAATCATTGGAAGATTGTCAGATTCCTTATAATTATCCGGAAGTGCAACCAGATAATTTAACGAAAGAGATGGCTTGATTTTGCTCTTGAAAACAAATGCAGTATTCATTTTTATATTCCTTTCAGGATAATATGTAAAACAATTAAAAAATAACATAAATATTATACTATATTCAAAAAAACATTTCAATGGTAGTTTTTTATTAATTTTTTCCTTTTACAGATGCATAATTGGTCGAACTAACAAAAAACAAACAAATTACCCGTTCAATATATTAGAACGGGTAATTTAAATATTATAAATTTTTTCTTGTATGAAGAGTTATTTCAGTTCTTCAAGATATTCCTCAAGTGAAAGACCCGAAGACATTATTTTTTGTGCGTGATATCTTCCGACGAATCTGAAATGCCAGGGTTCAAACTTGACTCCTGTAACTGTTTCCTTTGACTGAGGGTACCTCAATATAAAACCAAAGTCAGCACAATGTTCAAGAAGCCATTTGTAAACTTTTTGATTTGCGAAGGTCTGCATAGCAGTTGTCCCGTTATGAACATCTGCACATAAACCGCTTTGGTGTTCACTGGCACCGGGGTACATTACTGCTTCTGTAGTTTTTGACTCAGCTTCTTCCTCTGAGTAGGTCTTCAGATATGAATTTTTCTTTTGATTAAAGAGACTGTTCTGATATGAATAGCTTCTGTATCCGCTGGATACAGCAAGGTCGTCATAGCCTGCGGCATCTGCCGCAAGAAGCATAGCGGTAAGCGACATAGCAGCATCCATACTCATTTGTTGATTGGGTCTTGATTTGCTGGTTTTAACATATACAAGGTCTTCCGGAACAAAGTTTTCGGGGAGTTTGTTATTTATGTTTACAAGCATAAGGTATTTGTCAGGATCAGCTGGATTTATATGTTTTGAATATTTTGATATATCAACATTGTAGTTATATACGATTTCTGCATCTGAGGTAAAGTTTGTAATATCCGGTGAGTCTATCGGGCTGTTTGTCGAGCCACCAAAATATATATGTTTTTTATTTTTGGTGATAGATATATTGGTTTTGTTTTTATCTATACTTTTATCTATTTTTATCCCCTTAACATATGTATCAATAAATTCAAAAGGGATATAAAACTCGTCATTTTCAATAAATGGAATAGCTGAAAGAGTCTGAGTTGAACCGTTTACAGATATTTCGTTTGAACCAAAATTAAATACAGCTGTATTAAATCCGTCGTAATCAGTCTGGTCACTTC
>JAFWWX010000431.1 GCA_017517985.1 Clostridia bacterium
ATGAAATTGCTTCTTCGCACAAAGCGCCCATTGTAATAAGTTCATTATTCAGGTTGTTTAACTGTTCATCAAATCTATTTCTCATATCAACCAAACCTTCCTGTAATATAATCTTCTGTTCTCTTGTCCGTAGGGGTAGAGAACATTTTTTCAGTTTCGTCAAATTCTATGACTTCGCCAAGCAGGAAGAAAGCAGTTTTGTCTGCAATTCTTGCCGCCTGTTGCATATTGTGTGTAACCATAATGATTGTATATTTTTCTTTGAGTTCTACTGCCAAATCTTCGATTTTTGATGTTGAGATAGGATCTAACGCTGATGTCGGCTCGTCCATAAGTAGAATGTCAGGCTCTACTGCTAAAGCTCTTGCAATGCAAAGTCTTTGCTGCTGACCGCCACTCATACCAAGAGCACTCTTTTTAAGTCGATCTTTACATTCATCCCAAATCGCAGCCTGTCTTAAAGAGCGTTCAACGATTTCGTCAAGTTGCACTTTTGACTTGATGCCGTGAATACGGGGACCGTATGCAATATTGTCATAAATGCTCATTGGGAACGGGTTAGGCTTTTGGAAAACCATGCCGACCTTTTTTCTTAAAATATTGACATCCATATCCTTGTAAATGTCAACTCCGTCAAGGGTTATTTCTCCCTCGATTCTGCATCCCTCAACCAAGTCATTCATACGGTTAAGGCTTTTCAAAAATGTAGATTTACCACATCCCGAAGGACCGATTAACGCTGTAATCTGTCTTTCGGGAAGCTCTATGTTAATATCCTTTAAGGCGTGATTTGTAGTGTACCATAAGTTAAGATTTTTCGCTGTAATTATACCCATTATTTTGCTCCTTTCTTCTTTAGAATTGTTGCGGTTAGCTTGGCGCTAACATTTATCACAAAAGTCAAAACAAGTAATATTGCTGCTATTGCAAATGCGATTTCAAATTCTCCTCGTTCTTTCGCATACATATAAAGCGCAACTGTAAGCGATGAACCTGCATTACCCGGCTTAACCGCATCAACAAGTCCGAGAACTTCATTTGCCATACCTGCAGTAAAGAGAAGTGCCGCACTTTCACCAACAATTCTTCCGATTGATAAAATGCAGCCTGTTACAATTCCGTCAATGGCTGACGGAAGTACTACTGTTCTAATCATATACCATTTTCCGGCACCTAATGCTAAAGAGCCTTCACGATAGCCTTGCGAAACAGTTTTTAAGCTCTCTTGTGTTGTTCTTATAACTGTTGGAAGTGTCATAATAACAAGTGTAAGCGAGCCTGCAAGCAAGCTTGTACCGAGTGAAAAGAACTGAACAAATATCAGCATACCCACCAAGCCGTAAATAATTGACGGAATACCTGAAAGCGTTTCGGTTGCAAGCTCAATTATACGGACAACCTTTTTATTTTCAGCATATTCGTTTAAGTAAATAGCTGCTCCAACACCGATGGGAAGTACAATAACAAGGGTTATTAAAATAATATATATGGTATTTAATATGCTCGGAAGTATGCCGACAGTTTCACGGATAAGGCTCGGTTTTGATGTAAGAAATTCAAGTGAAATATGCGGCAGACCTCTGTATAAGATATATCCTATAAGTCCAAGAAGAATAAGGCATATAATTCCTGCCGATAAGTACATCAAAATATTTAGCAAAGCACATTTAACTTTTCTTTTTGTTGATATTTTATCTTGCATAGGCTCACTCCTTATCCTTTTTTACTATAAGATTTAGCACGAGGTTAATTATCAATATAAACACGAAAAGCACCAATGCGATAGAAAAAAGTGCTTCTCGCTGAAGTCCTGATGAGTATGACATTTCACTTGCAACTGCCGTTGTAAGGAAACGCACGCTTTTGAAAAGTCCGGGCATATTTGCAACATTGCCCGAAACCATCATAACCGCCATTGCTTCGCCGATGCTTCTACCTATGCCGAGTACAACAGATGTAAGTATTCCGCTTTTTGCTGCCGGAACAATCACCTTAAAAACTGTTTCAGTTTTAGTTGCACCAAGTGCAAGTGATGCTTCTTCGTATTCTTTCGGTACGGCTCTGATTGCTGTTTCCGACACCGATATTACTGACGGTAATATCATAACTGTTAAAACGATAATTGCCGAGAATAAATTTGCTCCGTCCGGTAGATTAAAGGCTTTACGCACAAGAGGTACAATTATAATCATACCAACAAGACCGTAAACAACTGACGGTATTCCCGAAAGCAAGTCAACACTTGTACGAACTGTTTTTGCTATTTTGTCATTCGCCATTTTTGCAACAAATATTGCACACA
>JAFWWX010000432.1 GCA_017517985.1 Clostridia bacterium
AAGCCAAGAGGCAGCATTTCCATTTGCCTCTTTTATTGCAACTATATTCGGAATATGGGACAGCTCAAGATACATCTGCGGAGTAAGACTTACTCCTGTTCTTGACGGAACATTATATACAATTACAGGAAGCTCGCTTTTTTCCGCAATATATCTATAATGGCGTATTATCCCCTCTTTTGTTCCTTTGTTATAGTACGGAGCTACCGACAGTATTCCGTCAGCTCCGGCTTTTTTTGCAAAAAGCGACATTTCCCCGGCAACATCAGTATTGTTTCCTCCTGTGCCTGCTATTACAGGAACTCTTCCTGCGCTTCTTTCAATAGTAAATTCGATAAGCCTTTCTCTTTCCTCTTTTGAAAGGGTTGACACCTCTCCCGTTGTTCCGCAGACAACAAGGGCATCTGTTCCCGATTCTATCTGAAAATCTATAATATCAGCCATTGAACTGTAGTCAATGGTATTATTCAAAAAAGGAGTTATAAGTGCGGTTGCGCTCCCCTCAAACAGTTTAGTCATATCTGTGCTTCCTTCCTTATGTTTACTGATTCAAACAGAAATATCTCCCCAAAGTCATTATATTTATGTTAACATCATTTTGACATTACTTTACGAAGCAAAAAAATCTTTTTGTGAATAAGCAGTTTAAAAAGTTATATGTGCAAATTGCTTCTTGTGCATTTTGCTGTTTAAAATTGACTTTTTGCCTAAAGTGCCATAAAAAAATATGGGTATTTTATATAAAAATTTTTAAAAAGCCCTTGACAATTGACGAAAAAAATTGTAAAATAAGATAGTTATTGTTGTGCATGAAATCTAAAAGTCTGTTTTTTATGGCTTTTTATACAAAATATGCACAAATTAAACGAATTTAATAAGAAAGGTCGGTCATATATAAATGTTCTGGACCGAAGCTACGGTTTATACAACCACCGAAGGCATTGAGCCGGTTGCGGGGATCCTTCTTATGAACGATATTACGGGCTACTCCGTGATTGACGCAAAGGATTTCAACGACTTTCTGGAAAAGCGCGAGCTTTACTGGGACTACATAGAGGACGATCTATTCGCTCTCAAGGAATGTGAAACCAAGGTTACATTCTATATTCCCGATAACGCCCAGGGGCGTGACAGACTTCTGGCAATACGCTCTGATCTGGAGAGGCTAAAAGGCGAGGATCCCGATAATATTTTCGGACGCCTCACAGTGGAAATAGGAAAAATAGCCGACGAGGACTGGGAAAACAACTGGAAGCAGTATTTTAAGCCCTTTCCAATCGGAAAAAACATTGTAATAAAACCCACCTGGGAGGATTACGAAAAAAAAGACGGCCAAACAATAATAGAAATAGACCCTGCATCCTCCTTTGGCTCAGGCTCTCATATGACTACCAGGCTCTGTCTTGAATGTATAGAAAAGCTAATACTTGAAGGCAAAAGCTCTGATAATCTTCTTGATATGGGATGTGGAAGCGGAATACTCGGAATCGGTGCTTATCTTCTTGCAAATTCCGATATTACTGCAGTTGACATTGAAGAAAATTCAATTAGAATCGCAAAGGAAAATGCAGCAATAAACAATCTTCCCGAAGATAAATTTCACCCTTATGTGGGAAATGTTATAACAGACAAGGAGCTGTACGACACAGTATGCTCAAAGTCCTATGACATTATTGCAGCAAACATTGTTTCGGATATAATTATAATGATGGCGCCGATGTTCAAAAAGGTGCTTGCTAGGAACGGTAGACTTATTGTTTCCGGAATTATTTCTGAAAGAGCTGATGAGGTTGAGGGCGTTCTTAACAAGTACGGCTTTGTCCGCGAGGATTTCTTTGACAAGGAAGGCTGGGCGGCGATAGTTCTGAGTTTGGGTGAGTGATATGCCCAGATTCTTTGTTAATAACCCAACGGAATGTATAACTGATAACATTATAACTATCAGTGGTGAGGATGCACGGCATATTTCAAAGTCTCTGCGGATGCAGGTCGGAGAAAAGGTTGATGTTTCCGATTTTTCAGGATTTATATATTACTGCGAAATCAAAGAATTTACATCCGACAGTGTTATACTTAAAATCATCGAAAAAAAGCCCTGCAAAAGCGAACCATCGGTGAGTGTAAGAATATTTCAGGCTCTGCCGAAAGGCGATAAGCTTGATACTGTTATACAGAAATGTACTGAGCTTGGTGCATACGACTTCACTCCCGTACTTACATCCAGATGCATTTCTCGTCCCGACGAAAAAAGTGCTATTAAAAAATGTGAAAGATGGCAGAAAATTTCTGCAGAAGCAGCAAAACAATGTGGACGCGGAATTATTCCTGGCGTAAATCAGATGCTGAACTTTGAAATGGCACTTCGGGAAATGTCGGAATGTACTCTTTCTCTTATGTGCTACGAATGTGAAGATTCATATTCTATCGGAAAATGCATTTCTGACAACCTTGAAAAACTTTCAGAAAACTCATCTGTGTCAATATTTATAGGCCCCGAAGGAGGAATATCTCCCGACGAGGCAGAAAAGGCAAAAAACATGGGCGTTATTATGGTAGGACTCGGAAAGAGAATACTTCGTACAGAAACAGCTCCCCTGTTTGCTCTCTCTGCAGTTATGCTTCTTACCGGCAACTGCGAATGAATGTAAAAATACGGAATAAATGATTTTAATAGAAAGGCTTGTGCAAATTATGGCTAAAAACAATGTAAAACAGTATGACCCGAAGCTAAAGGAAGATATAGCTTCATTCAAGGCATCCTCAGCGTTCATCATCTTCTGCTTTATCATCTTCCTCACCGTCTCAAAACTTCAGAACAATGGTCCGCTTTACAACTTCAGAAATTATCTGGACAACAATATCTGGCTTCTCCTTATTCCATTCGGAATTTTTGCGGCAAGTGTTGCTTTGAGATTGGTTGCGAAAACAAAAAAGCGTGATGAATCCTACAGTTATTTTTCTACCCGCGATTTTCTTGGTCTTTCATCTCTTTTTGTTGTATACTCACTGACTTTTGCAAGCACAACAAACATATTTATGTACAGTCTTGTCGTTGTAGGCTTTGCTGTCGGTTATTACTCAAAGCATTTCTTTACTACGGATTTTTATGCAATAACAATTCTTAACCTTGCACTTGCATTCGGTCTCTGGCTTGCTTTTGGTAACATGGGAAGCTTGAGCTGGGAATCAACACTTGCAACAACTTCCAAGATTCTTCTTGCAGCCGGTGTTGTAGTAACTGTTGTTCTTGTTGTTATATTTGCTTTTGCAGGAATGATTTCAAAGAAGAAAAAGGCAACCGGAATACTCAACAACACGCTTCTTGTCTACGGAATTGACGGCAAGAAAACTCCTTATTCAAAGCTTTGCCTTGCGCCGGTATTTATCAGTGTCGTAATCGGAATTGCACTTGCAGGAATACTCTATTTCTTCCCGCAGCATCTGACAGTTCTCGTTGCGGAAATTATTCTTCTCGTTCAGTATGTTGCACTTGGCGTTTTTTACACTGTAAGACTTATTAATCAGTAATAACAGGAGGGTACTAAACAATGTCAAACAGATTATTTCAGGGAATCATCCACCAGATGAAGGACAGCATCGACAGAACAATCGGTGTTATTGACGAAAACGGCATAATTGTTGCTTGTAGTGAGCTTGTTAAAATCGGCGAAGAAAAAAGAGATATTCTTGAAGGTGTGAGCTTTAGTTCCGACTCCTACATTGCAGGCGGTTACACCTATAAAATTCTTGGACAGCATACAAAAATCGAATATGTTATTATGGTTGAAGGTGACGACAAGACTGCCTCCGATATTGCGGGTATTCTTTCTGTTTCACTCGGAAACATAAAAACTCTTTATGACGAAAAGTATGATAAAACAAGCTTTATAAAAAATATTATTCTTGACAACATTCTCCCCAGCGACATCTATATCAAGGCTAAAGAACTTCACTTCACAAATGATGTTTCAAGGGCTGTATTCTTTGTAAGATTTTCAGACAAAACAGACATTATGCCCTACGACATTCTTCAGAATATGTTCCCCGAAAAGAACAAAGATTTTGTTATTAATGTGGGTGAAAACGATATTGTTGTCGTTAAGGAAGTGAAGAATAACTGTGATACCAAGGAACTCGAAAAAATTGCAAACTCCATTGTTGACACAATAGGCTCGGATTTCTATATCAAGGTTACAATTGGTATCGGTTCTGTTGCCGAAAATATCAGAGACCTTGCAAGCTCCTTCAAGGAAGCTCAGGTTGCTATCGAGGTAGGAAAGGTATTTGACACAGAAAAGAACATCATCAACTACGAAAATCTTGGCATAGGAAGACTTATATATCAGCTCCCCACAACTCTTTGCGATATGTTCCTCCAGGAAGTATTCAAGAAGGGTTCACTTGAGAGCCTTGACAGAGAAACTCTTATGACAATTCAGTCTTTCTTTGAAAATAACCTTAATGTTTCCGAAACATCAAGAAAGCTCTTTGTTCATAGAAATACTTTGGTTTACAGACTTGAGAAAATCAAGAAGCTCACAGGTCTTGACCTTCGCGAATTTGAGCATGCAATTACATTCAAGGTTGCTCTTATGGTTAAGAAGTATCTTGTGTCAAAACCGATCAAATATTGATTTCTTTCACTTAAATTACACACAAATTAATTAAAATTCTACATATCTTTAATATAAATAACTTTTAAATTAGTGCTTCGTTATGGTACAATATATTTGTATAATGCCGAAGCACTTTTTGTTTTGCTTAAACGGTTTTAATGTATTGTGCTTCATTAAAAATTTGAGGAGGATGATAGTTTGATAAAGTTTGAAAATGTTAGCAAAACCTACGATAAAAAAAGATATGTCCTTAATAATCTTAATTTAACAATAGATGACGGTGAATTTGTATTTGTAATGGGACCGTCCGGCGCCGGAAAAACAACGCTCACAAAGCTTCTTCTTCGTGAGGAAACACTTACAAGCGGAAAATTATATGTTGACAATTACAGACTGGATAAAATACCTGCAAGAAAAGTTCCGTTCCTTCGCAGAAATATGGGATTTGTTTTCCAGGATTTTAGACTCTTTGAAAATAAAACAGTATATGAAAATGTAGCATATGCTATGGAGGTTCTTGGAGAACCAAAATCATACATAAGAAAAAAAGTACCGATAGCTCTCGAAATAGTTGGACTTACAGACAAGGAAAATGTTATGCCCCGAAAACTCTCCGGCGGTGAAAAACAGCGTCTTTGTGTTGCAAGAGCAATTGTAAACAACCCCAGCGTAATTGTTGCCGACGAGCCTACGGGTAACCTTGACACTGCACTTGCCAAGGACATTATGGATCTTCTTGTAAAAATTTCCACCTTTGGCAAAACAGTAATTGTTGTTACTCACGCAAGCGACCTTGTTCGTCTTTATGAGCAGAGAATAATCAATATTCGGAACGGAGAACTGGTTTCTGACACAAAATATCCCGAGCTTGCAACAGCGAAACCTGCCACCGTAGAAAAATACGATGACGACATGGAGCCCATTAACAACTCCGAATTTGTTTCCTCCGGTGATGAAGAACACCCGGATATGACTTATACCGATTTTGACGAGCTTGAATTAAACGACAATACCGAAGAAACCAACAACATCCAGGAAAGTGCGGAGGTATAATACATATGAGACGTTATAAATTTAGCACCTTTCTTGGTGAGTCTTTAAAAGGAATTTATAGAAATCCTCTGTCAAGCGTTGTTTCTGTTATAAGTCTTGTGCTAGCCCTGCTTGTTATGGGCGTTTTCTGGATGCTAAAGGTTAACATCGACCTCAACCTGAGTTCCCTTGAAGACTACCGCAAAGTAGTTTTCTATATGAAAACAGATGCCACAGACAAGGATATTGACTTTGTGTACGATCAGATCAAGGATGCATTCAGCGTTACAAATAATGACATAGTATTTATATCCAAAGAGCAGGCGCTTGCAAGTGAAAAAGAAAAATACGGCGAGGAGGCATCCCATATCTTTGATTCCTACAACGGAGATTCAAACCCCCTCCCCGATTCATTTACCGTATCCTATTCAGAGAATTACACAGACAACACTCTACAGCAGAGAATAG
>JAFWWX010000070.1 GCA_017517985.1 Clostridia bacterium
AAGACTTCTTCAGCATGACAGACAGCTTGAAGAGCCTTTTGAAAAAAATCAGGTTGGCTCTTCTGCAATGGCATATAAGCGCAATCCAATGAGAAGTGAAAGAATTTGCTCACTTGCAAGATATTTGATTGCAGATGCACAAAATGCACCTATGACAGCCTCGACTCAGTGGCTTGAGCGAACACTTGACGATTCGGCAAACAGACGAATTTCAATGCCGGAAGGCTTCCTTTGTGCAGATGCAATACTTCGTCTCGCTCAGAATGTTACAGACGGACTTTTAGTAAACGAAAAAATAGTTGAAAAAACAGTGAAAGAATATCTGCCGTTTATTGCGACTGAAAATCTTATGATGGAAGCAGTAAAAAAAGGCGGAGACAGACAAAAGCTTCATGAAATAATCCGTAAATGCTCAATGGAGGCTACAGCGAAAATGAAAAACGGAGAAGAATGCGATTTGCTTTCTCGTCTGGCTCAGGAAAAAGAGTTCGGTTTAACTGAAACTGAAATGAATGAACTTTTAACGCCGAGCTTGTATATAGGCAGATGTTCTGAGCAGGTTGAAGCTTTTATTGATAAAATAAAACCTTTGATTGCAGATGTGCCAAGAGAAACAGCAGAAATAAATCTTTAATATACGGAGGTGAGTACAGTGGAAAAAATACTTGTATTGGATTTTGGCGGTCAATATAATCAACTAATTGCAAGGCGAGTCAGAGAGCATAATGTTTATGCACAAATCAAGCCATATAATAAAATTTCTGTTGATGAAATCAAGGATGCAGGATATAAAGGCATTATTTTTACAGGCGGACCAAACAGTGTGTATGATGACTCGTCACCGCATTATGATGCTGAAATTTTGAATATTGGCATTCCTGTTTTAGGTATTTGCTACGGAGATCAGCTTATGGCATTTATGGCAAACGGAAAGGTTGCGAGTGCCGAAAATAGCAGTGAGTATGGAAAAACCACTGTGCAGACCTTTGATAGTGTATTGTTTAAAGATATCCCTGATGAATCTGTTTGCTGGATGAGCCATACAGACTTTATTACTGAAGCTCCAAATGGATTTAAAGTAATTGCGAAAACTTCAAAATGTCCTGTTGCGGCAATGTGTGATGAAGAAAGAAATCTGTATGGAGTACAGTTTCATCCCGAAGTTACACATACTGTTTACGGCAAACAAATGCTTAAAAATTTCCTCTTTGAAATCTGTAAATGCTCAGGCGACTGGAAAATGGAAAATTTTGTAGAAAATTCTATTGAAAAATATAAGACTGAACTTGCAGGGAAAAAAGTGCTTCTGGCACTATCCGGCGGTGTTGATTCCTCTGTTGCGGCAGTTCTTTTGCACAAGGCAATCGGTCAGAATTTAATCTGTGTATTTGTTGATCACGGACTTTTAAGAAAAGATGAAGGCGATTTTGTTGAAAAAACCTTCCGTGGTCAGTTTGGTATGAATTTGATAAGAGTTAATGCCCAAGACAGATTTTTAAACAAGCTTTCATGCGTTTGTGAACCTGAGGAAAAGCGAAAAATCATTGGAGAAGAATTTATAAGAGTATTTGAAGATGAAGCTAAAAAAATCGGAAAGGTAGATGTCTTGGTTCAGGGAACTATTTATCCCGATGTTATTGAAAGCGGCAAGGGCGATTCTGCTGTGATAAAGAGCCATCATAATGTAGGCGGAATTCCGGATGTAATCTCTTTTGAGGAAATTGTAGAGCCACTTCGAGATTTATTTAAGGATGAAGTCCGCAAGGCAGGAACGCAGCTCGGCATTCCGTATGAACTTGTGTGGAGACAGCCATTCCCCGGTCCGGGATTAGCGGTAAGAGTAATCGGCGAAATCACAAAAGATAAACTTGATATTTTGCGAGAAGCAGATGCAATTTTCAGAGAAGAGATTTCAAATGCACGCCTTGAAAAAGAGACAAATCAGTATTTCGCAGTGCTTACGGATTTAAGAAGTGTCGGTGTTATGGGCGATGCCAGAACCTATGGATATACGGTTGCACTCAGAGCGGTTACTACAGATGATTTTATGACGGCAGAATGGACACATCTTCCGTATGAGGTTTTAGAAAAAGCATCAAGCAGAATTACAAACGAGGTAAACGGAATTACAAGAGTTGTTTATGATATAACTTCTAAACCGCCGGCAACGGTGGAATGGGAATAAAGGAGGACAAAATATGTGTGGAATTGTTGGATATACCGGAACGCGGGATGCGGCACCGATTTTGCTGAACGGATTAAAAAAGCTTGAGTATCGTGGCTACGATTCGGCAGGAATTGCTGTTGTAAACGATAACAATATTTCGATAAGCAAAGTTACCGGAAGAATTTCAAATTTATGTGAGAAAACTAATGACGGACAGTTACTGCCCGGAAATTTGGGAATCGGACATACACGCTGGGCAACACACGGAGCACCTACAGATACAAATGCACACCCTCATACAAGTAATGACGGAAAATTTGCAGTGGTGCATAATGGAATAATAGAGAATTATATGGAGCTTCGTGAGGAACTGATTGATAACGGATATCATTTTGAAAGTCAGACTGATACAGAGGTTGTTGTACATCTCATCGAAATGTACTATACCGGAGATTTTAAATTGGCTGTGATGAAAGCATCGGAGAGGTTACAAGGCTCATATGCTTTGGGAATTGTATGTGCAGATGAACCGGAAAGAATCTTTGTTGTGAGAGAGGCAAGTCCGTTAATCCTTGGCGTTGGAATCGGAAGTAATTATTTTGCATCCGATGTAACAGCACTGGTTGCATATACAAAAAATATTATCTATCTTGAAGACGGAGAATTTGCAGAAATAACAGCTGATAATATTCAAATATACGATTGTGCAGGAAAGCCAATAGAAAAGAAGACAAACAGAATTACATGGGATATTCAGGCTGCAGAGCGTGGCGGATATGAACACTTTATGCTCAAGGAAATAATGGAGCAGCCAAGGGCTATAGAAGCAACAATGTCTCCTAGATTGCAAAACGGCGAAGTACATCTTGATGATTTGGATTTGTCTGATGATTATTTAAAAAGTATCAACAAAATTGTTATTACAGCTTGCGGTTCGGCATATTATGCAGGCTGTTCGGGAAAAAACACAATAGAAAAACTATGTAAAATTCCGGTGCAGGTAGAGCTTGCAAGCGAACTAAGGTACAACGAACCTCTTATTGATGAACACACACTTCTCATTGTATTATCACAATCCGGTGAGACTGCTGACACGATAGCAGCTATGAAGGAATGTCAAAGTTTAGGTGCTAAAACTCTTGCTATTGTAAATGTTGTCGGAAGTACAATAGCAAAGCTGGCAGATTACACCCTCTATACATGGGCAGGTCCTGAGATTGCTGTTGCAACAACAAAGGGCTATACAACTCAACTTATTGTTATGTATCTGTTTGCAATATATGCTGCAAAGAAGCTTGAAAAAATTTCTGCATCCGAGTATAAAGAATTGATTGAGGAGCTGAAATCGCTTCCAAAGCGAATCCAGCAGGTTTTGGATATGAATCCGTCAATACCTGGACTTGCAAAGAAATATCATAGTTCTGATTCGATGTTTTTTATCGGGCGCAACACGGATTATGCAGTAGCCTTAGAAGCAGCGCTGAAGATGAAAGAAATCTCATATATCCATGCAGAAAGTTATGCTGCTGGAGAATTGAAACACGGAACTATTGCATTGATAGAAGAACACTGCCCGGTAATTGCTCTTTGCTGTAACGAAAAAATGACAGAAAAGACAATGAATAATATTGTCGAAGTTAAAGCGAGAGGTGCGGAAGTTTTGGCTGTTACCTTTAAGGAAAACACAAAAATGGCATCTCTTGCGGATGATATGATTATGATACCAAAGGTTAATGTTTTACTAGGTGCACCGGTAGAAATTGTTCCGTTGCAACTATTGGCATATTATGTTGCTAAAGAAAACAACTGTGATATTGATAAACCTAAGAACCTTGCAAAGTCAGTAACAGTTGAGTAAATTTTGCTTGAAAAGGAGAGGATTACCTATGACAAAATATATATTTGTAACCGGAGGTGTTGTTTCGGGGCTTGGTAAAGGTATTACCGCTGCATCGCTGGGAAGACTTTTGAAAGCAAGAGGACTCAAGGTTGCGGCACAGAAGCTTGATCCGTATATAAATGTTGATCCCGGCACAATGAGTCCGTATCAGCATGGCGAAGTATATGTAACCGAAGATGGTGCAGAAACCGACCTTGACCTTGGACATTATGAAAGATTTATTGATGAAAACCTCAACAAATATTCCAATCTTACCACAGGAAAGGTTTACTGGAATGTACTCAATAAAGAACGCCGCGGCGAATACTTAGGCTCAACAGTTCAGGTAATCCCTCATATTACAAACGAAATTAAAGAATTTGTTTACAGTGTCGGTAAGAAGACAGATGCAGATGTGGTAATTACAGAAATCGGTGGAACTATCGGCGATATTGAATC
>JAFWWX010000433.1 GCA_017517985.1 Clostridia bacterium
AATTTCCAAATGACTCCACTGATTATCAATCATAAGAATTTTATCATTTTTCATTTTCTCACCTCTAAATTATTTTAACATAACTATTAGAAAAAAACAAGGCTTTACAACAAAAAGCTTGCATATTAGATAAGTTTCGTGTATAATAGTCGAAGAAAGTGAGGATTACATTTATGAAACTTGGTATAGTAGGTCTCCCGAATGTTGGAAAAAGTACACTGTTTAATGCAATTACTCAGGCAGGTGCTCAATCTGCAAACTATCCTTTTTGTACTATTGAGCCTAATGTCGGCATTGTTTCTGTTCCTGACAGCAGACTTGATGTTCTTGCAGATATGTATAAAACTGAAAAGGTTACTCCTGCAGTAATTGAATTTGTTGATATTGCAGGATTAGTTAAAGGCGCAAGCCGTGGCGAGGGTCTTGGTAATAAATTCTTATCACACATCAGAGAAGTTGACGCAATTATTCATGTTGTAAGATGCTTTGAAGACTCAAATATTATTCATGTAGAAGGTTCTGTTTCTCCTATCAGAGATATCGAAACAATAAATCTTGAACTTATTTTCGCTGACCTTGAAATGGTAGAAAAAAGATATGAACGAGTATCAAAAGTTGCGAGAAATGACAAAAAATACGCTGCAGAAGCTTCTCTTTTACTGAGAATAAAAGAAATTTTAGAATCAGGTAAACCTGCACGAGCTTTAGATTATAACGATGAAGAAAAAGATTTGTTAAGAGAGATTTCTTTGCTAACTTTAAAACCTGTCATATACGCTGCCAATGTATCTGAATCAGACTTTGCAGACGGAATTGACAACAACCAAATGGTTAATGAAGTTATAGAGTTTGCAAGCTCTGAAAATTCTGAGGTTTTGCCTATTTCAGCAAAAATCGAAGAAGATATTTCACAGCTTGAGCCTGAAGAAAAGCAGTTATTCTTAGAAGAAATGAATTTAACTCAATCAGGTCTGGACCGACTAATCCAAAAAAGTTATGCACTACTAGGGTTAATAAGCTATTTAACTGCAGGACAACCTGAAGTCAGAGCATGGACAATCACAAAAGGTACAAAAGCACCTCAGGCAGCAGGCAAAATTCACACCGATTTCGAAAAAGGATTTATTCGTGCCGAAGTCATAGCGTACGACGACTTAATCGCAAACGGATCTATGGTTGCTGCAAAGGAAAAAGGTCTTGTGCGTTCTGAAGGCAAAGAATATATTGTAAAAGACGGAGACATTATTTTGTTTAGATTTAATGTATAAACAATTATACTATAAAAAAGGTACTCATAAGAGTACCTTTTTTGGTGCGGATGAAGGGACTTGAAGTTCGTTTAACGAAGTCCTGTTCTTCCGCACTTTATATTTGTTCTTAAGCGGCAATTTTGCCGACAAATCTGTACTGAATATCAATGTCTTGATATGTCTGACCATCTCTAATATATTTCTCACCGATTTCAATTTTGTCTATAAGCTCGATTACAATTTCGGCAGTAAGTTCCTTAATGCCGATGTACTTGCTGATGAGTTCGGTGAAATCTCTCGCATCATTTTGGCTCTGATGATAGGCGTTAAGTTCCGTTTCTATTTCTTCAATTGATGCTTTGAGTTCAGCTTGTTCTTCTTCATATTTAGTCAAGAGTTTTGTAACTCTTTCCTGTGATAATGCTGTTCCTAACACAGAATTTTCATAGGTTTTCTGTATGAGAATATCAAGCTCATCAAATCGTTTCTTTAGGTCTTTTAATCTCGCTTGCTGATAACGGGTTTCCTCTTGGATTTTCTTCTCGTTGGATTTTAATGCCGCTTGGTAAAATCCATCTTTATCTTCTTGGAGCATCAAGGTCTTTTCATAGATATCGTACAGCACACAGTTATAAACATCTTCGTAATGGATGTAGTGTGAAGTGCAATAGTCTTTGCTTTTATTACGATATGTACCGCATGTATATACGGGAGTTTTACCGCCGGCATAATTCATTGCTCTTGAGCAATCCTTGCACTTTATCAAACCGCTGAATATCTGTACCGTTTCCATCTTGGTGCCTCGACTGCGACTTTTCAAGAGTTCTTGAACCCTGTAAAAGACTTCTTTGGAAATAATGGCTTCATGCTTATCGGGAACTATAATCCATTCTTCTCGGGGAAGCTTTTCGCATTTACCTGTCTTGAATGACCTGCGAGTTGTGTTGGCAACATTACTACCGATATAGAATTCGGAGGTTAGCATATCACCGACAGTTTTATCACACCACATACAATCATCATCGTATATGTTCAAATACTGTTCATACCGCATACATCCATTCATCTTGGCATATGCAGCAGGGCATGGTATTTTCTCGTCGCGAAGTATTCTTGCGATTCGCTTTCTGGAATGACCTTGCAGTGCTAAATTAAATATATGCCTGACAACCTTTGCAGCTTCATCATCAATGATAAGGTGGTAGTTGTTTTCAGGGTCTTTCTTCATGCCATATGGTGCTCTGCCGACATGGTCGCCGTTTAGTGCTAATGTCATATATGCAGAATGTGTTTTTTGTGATATGTCTCTTGGATACATTGAGTTAAACATATTTTTAAATGTTGCATGCTGTTCGTATCCTCTGAGTGTATCTACATTATCGTCTATTGCAATAAATCGATAATGATTTGCTAAAAACACATCTTCATAATATCTGTTAGCCTCAACATCATTTCGCCCAAGTCTTGATAAGTCCTTTACAACAACACAGTTGATTTTGCCGCTTTCAAGGTCTTTTATCATTCTGTTAAAATCAGGTCGCTCAAAGTTGACACCCGAAAATCCGTCATCAATATAAATTTCTACAACAATGAGATTATTGTCTTTAGCAAATCTAAGTGTCAGCTTACGCTGGTTAGATATGCTCATACTCTCGTTGTTTTGCATTCTATCTTCTTTTGACAGGCGCAAGTATAGTCCTGCCAAATAAACCGTTTCTTTCATATACATCATAATCTCCTTTCCGTCAGGAAACGGCTGTGTAAATGCTTAATGTAATTATACCACACAACACAGCCAATATCCAGACAAATTTCATCTAAGTAATTCACTGTTAATAAGCTTTGTAATCCGTTGCTTCAATGTGGGAGTTTCATCCTTGAGCTTTTCTATATATGTGGATGTTATTTTGAAAATTTTATTTGAATTTTCAAAATACAACACGCCATTCTCATCTCTATAGAATTTTCCAAAGTCAGGGAGAGAAGCCTCGCCACGCTTATCGGCTAAACGAAGAATCAGATGCTCAAACAGTATGCGGAAAATCATTTTCCAATTTTTCATTAGCCTCATTCCTTTAAGTTAGATTTGCACCTGTCTCCGGCTACATTTCCTAAGCCCCGATCCTGTTCGACCATGACCTTGTATTTGCAAGCAGTTAAATCGCTCGTTCCCTAATGGGAAGTCGTGGCGCTCGCTGCGTTGTATAACTCACCGTGCAAGCTATTCAGTTGTCAAGGTTCAATTTGTCTCATACTTTGTTCGTTAGGATTTCTTAGATTGTACGAAGATTAGATATATAAAAATTTATGATATAAAGTATAGTCAAATTGGTATTTTTATTTGATTAGTTACATACGCCTCAGTCCTTTCAAATTTTTATTGACATTTTTAAGTTTTGGGGATATAATTATTAAAGAAACTGAAAATATTTAATTATAAACCCTTGAAACGATTTTATTCTAACATACCCAAAACAAATTGTCAAGAGGTTATAAAATAAAAAATATAATTTCTTGAATTATGCAAGGAGGTAATATGAGTTTTAGAATTATCTTTAAGAAACATAGTATAATGCTTTCTATCCGCAATAGTGCAGCAGATGAAATACTCGGTAATTTCACTTGTAAAATTGCATCGGGAGAATGGCGTGATTTTCTCTCGCTTGGTCTTATTGACAAACCTGATGATGATTTGGTTGAATTGGCAAATACTTTTTTAAATCGATATTCTAAGTCTGAATTTCAGCACAGTAAATTACTTGCTTATTCTGAAATCACAAAAAAGTATAATGCTGATTCACAGAATTATTCTGTTTGTAGAAAAGTTTTGCCAACCGACAAAATAGGTGGCAAACCTGTAATTGCTGATGGTTATACTGTTGGTTCATTAAAGGATTTAATCTTTCTTGAAATGCTATATACTGCTGAACAGAATATGCATATATCAAGATGTAAAAACTGTGGCAAGTATTATTCTTCTGCAAATGCCGGTGCGGACTACTGTGATCGTATATATAAAGATGATAAAACCTGCAAATGGGTTGGTGCAAAAAAATCATATACAAAGAATTTAATGGCTGATGATGCTCTTGTTCTTTATGAAAGAATTTATCAAGCTTTGCAGTACAGAAAAAGAAAGGCAACAACGGAGGAAGAGGAAAAGCAATTGTCTTTTACTTTATCTGCACTAAGAGGAGTCAGAGCCAACTATAAAAAAGGTGAAATATCGGCTGATGATTTTATCAAAACTCTAAAAAAATACAAATGATTTATGCGAGGTGTTAAATGGGAACTGTTCTTTTCTGGACTCTGATAATAGGATTTGTTTATGCAATATTTAGATATCCGTTTGTTGGTGGAATAGTTGCACTTGTAATTTTTGTTGCTGTTATCTTGTTGAAAATATTTCTGCCAAAGGATAAGTGAAATTGTTATATGAGATCTGGCATTGTTTTTGCAAAAAGCATTAACAATGCCTTTAATTTTGCATTAAAAAGCAGGTAGGGTGTAATTACCCTACCTGCAGTGGTTTTGCCCTGTAACAGGCTTTTATTGCCGTTACATTCACTCGTAAATTTGATTTTATTCCATTGTGCCGACCATTTTATTTATGTCACCATCTGAGTCTACGATTATTGTTTTTGTTTTGCTTGGTGCTACATAGCCGAAGCCTTCGATATATGCTTTGTTTTTTTCTTCTATGATTTCATTTCGTATTTTTATTTCCTCATCAGTGAGGTAGAAGGTGTCCTTTGCCATAATTTCGTCTTTTGGATTTATAGGCTCCTGTGGGTTCGGCTCCCATTTTGCATACAAGACATCAGGCTTTGTGAATTTAAATGTTGTTACCTGATTCTGTTTTGTTCGAGGGTCCGTGAACCATCCCTTGAATGTATAACCATATTTTGTTGGTATGTAACTTTCAAGGCTGATGCTCTCGCCGTATCGTTTGGTTATTGGTCTGATAAAGCTACCGCCATCCGATGCGAAGGTTAAGGTTACATTTCCGAAGAACCCGATTTCGCTATCGTATATCAGTTCATTCCGATGCCATTGCCAAGGTGCCGCTGATGCCGTTTGTGTTAGCAGTATAGTCACTGCCATTGCCGTGCATAATACTTTTTTCTTCATAAAATTCCATCTCCTAAATTTGTATTTACCTTTTCGGCAACACAAACATACCACAGAAGATGGCATAAGTCTACGAAGTTTTTTCAAAGACCTTTTCTTTGATTAAGGTGTATCATATTTTAATATGGTCTATCTATCAACCAAACCATATTTAACTTTAATTCTTTCGATCTTATCTATCATTGGCTCGGATATAAACCACAAGAAAAAGGCTGTTCCAAGCGCATGGATTAAATCAAACGATATTCCCATAACGTAGGCTGATTTAATCATATTCCAATTAATTTTGCTTTGCCACATAATAACCGATGCAGGGTTTATAATTCCGCCGTAGATAATAAAGGTTGCTAAAAATCCGAATATACAAAGGGATGATTTTGTCTTACGGAGGAATCCCTTTTTGAAAAGTATTCCTGCAATAAAACCGATAATGCCGAAAG
>JAFWWX010000434.1 GCA_017517985.1 Clostridia bacterium
AAGGTTTAGACATGAGGCTCATTGAAGATATCGCAAATTCGGTTGCAAATATTATAAAAGAAAGACTCGGTTGAAATAAAGCCTATACGGCTTTATTTCAATCAAAGAGCCAGCGCCATACCGTGTTTTTTATACACGGTTAACGAGGTGGAGGTTTATCGAATTTTTCGGCGGGTACCTCCCGGCACAACAGCTGTCGTAATGTACGGTACAAAAGCCCGGATAACCGGGGAACAAAGTCCATGCAGTGCTGAAATATTATAAAGGTATATAGAGGGTATGTATGCGTGCTCAAAGGCTCTCACGCTCCGATTTATACATAACCTTTAGGGTTTGTTGCTATGTGCGGCATTATTGGTTTTACCGGACAGGAAAATGCTGTTCCGATACTTATTGAGGGTCTCAAAAATCTGGAATACAGAGGTTATGACTCCTCCGGAATTTCGGTGTTCCGTGATAATGGAATCACTACTGTAAAAGCAAAAGGAAGAATAAGCGAAATTGAGAATAAAATAGCAAGTAATTTTTCAGACCTCAGTTCATTCTGTGGAATAGGTCACACACGTTGGGCTACCCACGGTGAGCCATCAGATGTAAACTCCCACCCCCACACAACTGAAAATCTTGCTCTTGTTCACAATGGTATTATTGAAAACTACATTGAGATAAAAGAGCGTCTTGAAGCTTCGGGTGTTTGCTTTGTTTCACAAACAGATACAGAAGTTGCAGCAAGACTTATTGACAGCAAATACATACAAAATAAGAATCCAATGAAGGCTATTCGTGAAGCAATAGCGGAAATTGAAGGCTCCTTCGCATTCGGTGTTATCTTCAAGGACTTCCCTGGCAAGATATTTACTGCAAAAAAGGATAGCCCTCTTCTTATAGCAATCGGAGAAAACGGCAGTTTTATTGCATCTGACATACCTGCGGTTTTAAGACATACAAACAAATTCTACAGACTAGATGATTTTGAAACTGCTATACTTTGCGGAAACGAAATAACCGTTTTTGACATAAACGGAAACGAAATCGTAAAGTCCGTTGAAACGGTTGACTGGAGCTATGATACGGCTACAAAATCCGGATTCCCCCACTTTATGCTGAAGGAAATACACGATGAACCAGACGCAGTAGTAAAAACTGTTTCCGGTAGAATCAAAGACGGTATCCCCGGTTTTGGAATCCCTGGACTTAGCACTGAAAGGATAGAAAAATGCAGAACAATTCACATTGTTGCCTGTGGCACTGCAATGCACGTAGGACTTCTCGGAAAATACTTTATTGAAAAGTATGCGAGAATCCAGGTAAATGTTGAAGTGGCATCAGAATTCAGATATCGCAATCCAATTCTTAATAAGGATGATATTTTCATCGCGCTTTCGCAGTCCGGCGAAACAGCCGACACACTTTCCGCTTTGCGTCTTGCGAAGGAACAGGGACTTTATACTATATCTATCGTAAATGTTGCAGGTTCTTCTATAGCAAGAGCGTCAGATTCGGTTATCTATACTCTTGCAGGACCTGAAATCGCTGTTGCAAGTACAAAAGCTTATACTGTTCAGGTCTGCATTGTTTATATGCTTGCTGTAAAGCTTGCTTACGAAAAAGGTACTCTTTCCAAGGAGGAAGCGGCTGAAAAATCATCTCAGCTCATAAATATATTACCTTGCAAAATCAAGGAGACCATCGAATTATCAGATAAAATAAAAGATTCCTGCACAGAACTTTCAAAACATGAAAATCTTTTCTTTATCGGCAGAGGTATTGACCGCTATCTTTCGGACGAGGCATCACTAAAGCTTAAGGAAATTTCATACATTCACTGTGAAGCATACGCCGCAGGCGAACTGAAACACGGTACTATTTCACTTATTACCGAGGGTACAAGTGTTGTGGCTCTGATAACTGAAAAAGACCTTTTTGCAAAGACCCTGAGCAACATAAAGGAAGTAAAGGCAAGAGGTGCTAATGTTACTGTTATCTGCAGCGAAGAACTTGATGTTCCATCTGAAATTTGTGACAACATCATAAAAGTTCCAAGTATCGGTAACGACCTTACCTGCCTTGCAACAACAACTGCTTTCCAGCTTCTTGCATACCACGTAGCTGATAAGAGAGGCTGCGATATTGACAAGCCGAGAAATCTTGCAAAATCCGTTACAGTTGAATAAAAATAATATAATCCGTTCTCTTTTTTGGGAACGGATTTTTAATATAAAACTTAGATATTCCGAATTTTTATACAAATCAGGGAAATAATTATAGTGTAATTAAAATTTCGGAGTATTAAAATGGTAACAAGCGGAAAAGTTGAAATTTGCGGAGTTAACACTGCAAAGCTGAAAGTATTGTCAGAGGAAAAGAAAACCGAACTTCTTGCAAAAGTGAAAAAAGGCGATAAAGCTGCGCGGGAGGAACTTATTAACGGCAATCTTAAGCTTGTATTGAGTGTCATAAAAAGATTTTCAAGACGCGGGGAAAATCCTGACGATCTCTTTCAGGTTGGTTGTATCGGTCTTATTAAGGCTATTGATAATTTTGACAGTGAGGCTTATGATGTAAAATTTTCAAGCTATGCTGTCCCCATGATTCTCGGTGAACTTCGGCGCTTTTTCAGAGACAATTCAAGCATCCGTGTCAGCCGTTCAATAAGAGATCTCGCATATAAGGCTTTGCAAGCAAAGGAGGAACTATCTAAAAAACTCCAACGTGAACCGAATATAGAAGAAATAGCAAAAGCCCTTGAAAGCACCAAGGAGGATGTTGCCTCGGCTCTTGATGCTATCGTTGATCCAATCTCTCTTTTTGACCCTGTATATTCTGACAACGGCGATTCAATTTACATTATGGATCAGCTTAGTGACACAAAAAACACTGACGAAGCATGGCTTGAAAACATTGCTTTGAATCAGGCAATTTCCACCCTTTCTCCCCGTGAAAAAAGAATAATACTAATGAGATTTTATGACGGAAAAACCCAAATGGAAGTTGCAAAGGAAATTGACATAAGTCAGGCTCAGGTTTCAAGGCTTGAAAAGGGTGCACTTTTAAAAATCAGGAAAATGATAACTTAAATTAACACTATAAAAGTCCGGATTCATGCCGGACTTTGCTTTTACCTAAATTCGATAAAAACATTGACAAATCACGCAATTTTTAGTATAATGAGAAAAAATATATATTATGAAAGGATTTTGATATGTCAATAAAATACATTGAAGAGAAAAAAATATTTAGACTTGATGCAGGTACATCAACCTACGTTATGCAGGTTCGTGAAAACGGATACCTCCAGCATCTTTATTACGGTGCAAATGTTAAGGATGATGACCTTGAGTACATTCTCACATATATTATGTCACCGTTTCATCCTAAGGCATATGATTCAGTGAACAACACTACTTTCTCAACGGATATTCAGCCTATGGAATACCCTGTTAACGGCACGGGCGACTTTAGAACTTCCGCTTTCTCCGCAAACAGCGTAAACGGCTCAAATGCTACAGAACTCAAGTATGATTCATACAGAATAATCGATGGTAAACCTTCTCTCGAAGGACTTCCTGCTACATACCTCAACGAAGGTGACAAGGCAGAAACGCTTGAAATTACTATGATTGACCAGTTTTCCGGTGTTAAAGTAAAACTTTACTATACTGCTTTTGAAAATCTTAATGTAATTACCCGTCACAGCATAGTTGAGAACTGCGGAAATGAACCTGTATTTATCAACCGCGCTATGTCCGCTTGTATTGACTTTAACAGAGTGGAAAATTACGACATTATTCATCTCTGGGGCAAGTGGGCAAAGGAAAGACAGATTGAAAGAATAAGCTGTCCTCATGGCATTACAAACATCTCCAGTAAAAGAGGCTCTTCCAGCCACTATCACAACCCCTTTATTGCTCTTTGCGACCACACTGCAACGGAAGACAGCGGTGATGTTTACGGTGTAAATCTTGTTTACAGCGGAAACTTTGCAGCTGAAGTTGAAGTTCAGGCTGACGAGTCTATGCGTCTTATTATGGGTATAAATCCCATTGACTTCTCCTGGAAACTCGAAGTCGGTGAAACCTTTACAACCCCTGAAGCTGTTATGGTTTTATCCAACAACGGTATCGGCGAAATGTCAAGAACTTACCACAAGCTTTACAACAGGAATCTATGCCGTGGCTATTGGAAAGACAACAAACGTCCTATTCTTATCAACAATTGGGAAGCTACATACTTTGACTTTGATGATGACAAGCTGGAAAAAATAGCTAAGGGTGCATCCGAGCTCGGCATCGAAATGCTTGTTATGGATGACGGATGGTTTACTAACAGACTTGGTGAATTTGGCGGCCTTGGCGACTGGGAGGTTGACACCACAAAGCTAAAAGAAGGTCTTTCCGGTCTTTGCAAAAGAATCAACGCTCTCGGTATGAAATTTGGAATCTGGTTTGAGCCTGAAATGGTTGCATCCAACACAAAACTTTACGCAGAACACCCCGACTGGATTCTCCACGTTGGCGACAGAACAAGAACTCTTGACAGAAACCAAATGGTACTTGACCTTTCAAGAAAAGAAGTTCAGGATTATCTCTTTGACAGGATTTCAGATATTCTTGCAAGCGCCAATATCTCCTACATAAAATGGGATTTCAACAGAAATCTTACTGAAGCAGGCTCTGCCGTTCTCCCCCGCGACAGACAGCTCGAAGTATTCCACAGATATGTTCTCGGACTTTATGCTCTTCTTGAAAGACTTCATAATGCATATCCGACTCTTCTTCTTGAAGGCTGCTCCGGTGGTGGCGGTAGATTTGACCCTGCAATGCTTTACTACTCTCCTCAGATATGGACAAGCGACAACACAGACGCCCTTGACAGATGCAAAATTCAGTACGGCTCTTCCCTCTGCTACCCTGCATCTATGACATCTGCTCATGTTTCCGCATCCCCCTGTCATCAGACAGAAAGAGCTTCAAGCTTTGAAACACGTGGAAATGTTGCAATGGCAGGCTCTTTCGGATATGAACTCGATCTGAATCTTCTCTGTGACGAAGAAAAAGAACTTGTAAAAAAGCAGGTAAAGCAGTATCACGAATTTTACAACTGTATCCATTACGGAGACTATTACAGACTTGTTTCTCCTTTTGAAAATGAGTACTGTGCTTGGAACTTTGTATCGGAAAACAAGGACGAAGCAATTCTCATTTTTGTTGTTATGCGTGACAGAATATTCCCGAAATATTTTGTTCGACTTAAAGGTCTTGACCCGACTAAAAAATATCTGGATGTTGATTCCGGCAAGGAATACTACGGAGATACCCTTATGAACTGCGGTCTTAACCTTTCAAAAGCTTACGGTGACCTTGGCAGTGTAATTGTTCATCTTAAAGAAGTTAAATAATTTCTAATACCGCAGTAATGTTTATTACTGCGGTATAATTCATTATAAATTCACCCAAAAAAATATCCGGATAAACAGTATTACGTTAAATAAAAAAGAGTCGCAATTTTCTTGCGGCTCTTTCTCTTTTCTTTTTTTATTCGCAGGATGCGTCAGATAATATCCACAATTACTCGCTTGTTTTCGCGTATTGCGGCAACCTTAATAACGGTTCTTATTGACTTTGCAATTTTTCCCTGCTTCCCTATTACCTTGCCCATATCACTTTCGGCTACAGAAAGCTCAAGATATACTGTATCGCCATCTGTACGCTCTGTGACAACAACCTGATCGGGATTTTCAACGATTGCTTTTGCAATATCAGTAAGTACTGTCTTCATCATGATTGTACATATTCCTTTCGTTGTCGCAGGAGGTCCGGAATTTTTAATTCATAAGACCTCAGTTAAAACTACTTTGACAGCCAATCCGAATTAAAGAATATCGCTCTTCTTAAGAAGTGACTTAACTGTTTCTGTAGGCTGAGCACCGTTTGCAATCCACTGCTTTGCCTTTTCTGCATCAATCTTTACTTCAGCAGGTTCTGTAAGGGGGTTGTAGTAACCGATTTCTTCAATGAATCTACCGTCTCTGGGGTATCTTGAATCTGCTACTACTACTCTGTAAAAGGGAGCCTTCTTTGCACCCATTCTTCTAAGTCTGATTTTAACTGCCATTTTTCTTTCCTCCGAAAAATATAATTTATTTTTTATAAAACGCCTTTTTATTGTTTCCGGCGAGTTTATACAATTGTTTTGCAGAATTACTTCTTTTTCTTGTTCTGCTTCTTTAGTTTCTTTGAAATC
>JAFWWX010000035.1 GCA_017517985.1 Clostridia bacterium
GCGAAAGTCTTCTCCTTCGGCAAATTTTCTTTGAAAATTCGCCTCAGTCGAAATCGCTATTTTTATAATGATTTTTTTCGCCAGCAAGGGTACCTAGATTGAGGGGAGTTATACTTAAAGTCTAGGAGAGAAAAAATGGAGAAGAGACAGAGTTGGTCATCAAGACTGACATTTATTTTGGCGGCAGTTGGTTCAGCGGTTGGACTTGGTAATGCATGGCGTTTCCCGGGGCTTGCCGCAAAGCATGGCGGCGGAGCGTTTTTGCTTGTGTATTTTATTGCGATGCTTGTATTTGGTGTTCCGCTTCTTATGATGGAGATATCTATCGGAAGAAAGCTTAAAAAGGGTGCAGCACCTGCTATGAGAGGTATTAATAGGAAATTTGAGCCCATCGGTTGGGCAGCAACGGCAAATGCTTTTGTTATCGTATGTTATTATGCGGTAGTTTTTGCATGGGTAATACTTATGGTGTTTATGAGCTATAAGTTTGCAGGAATGACAGGCGATACGGTGGCTGCAAGCAATTTGTTTGCTGAGACAATTGAAACTACATGGACTGTAAAAGATTATGGAATCCCGTTGATATTAATTATTCCGTTCCTTCTTGCATGGGGAAGTATTTTCTTCTGCATAAGAAATGGTGCGCAGAGTGTAGGTAAGGTAGTAAAATATACTGTATTTTTACCGGTTGTTTTCCTTGTGATAATGGCGATTAAGGGCATAACGATGCCGGGTGCAATGGACGGAATTCAGAAGTTGTTTATACCGGATTTCTCGGCACTTACTAATCCACAGCTTTGGATTGATGCGGTTGGTCAGGTTTTCTATAGTCTTTCAATTATGATGGCTATTATGTTTGCATACGGTTCATATCTTAAGGAAGATTCAAATGTTGCCGTTGATGTGGTTATCATATCTTTTTGTGATATAGGAATCAGTATTCTTGCAGGCGTTGTTATGTTCTCAACAATGGGTGGTGTAGGCATGCTCGACAGCATGTCAGACTCAGGAATTGTAACGGCATTTATTGTGTATCCGCAGGCAATTGTAAGTCTTACGGGTTCAGGTGTATTTAATGCGATATTTGGTGCGGTATTCTATCTTTGCCTTGTTACACTTGCAATTGATTCGGCGTTTTCAATTGTTGAGGGCGTTTCTGCATCGGTTGCTGACAGATTTAAGCTTGATCCGAGAAAGACAACAAGAAACATTGTTATTGTTGCAGCAGTAATATCTTTGATTTTCATTACAAGAGCAGGTCTTGCATGGCTTGATATCGTAGATAAGTGGGCAAATGCATATAATCTTATTATTGTAGGTATTATGGAGTGTATCGCAATTGGCTGGTTCTTTAAGCCGGGTAAGGTTCTTTCTGAGATTAACCGCAATACCAAGAAGTTTAAGATGCCGGCATGGTGGTTTATAACAAGCGTTAAGTTTGTTGCACCGCTTCTCCTTACTACATTATTCTGTTGGAACCTTTATGATTTGTTTGTAACACAGAAGGGTAATTATGGTGGCTATCCGCAGTGGGCATTGTTTGTAGGCGGTTGGCTTATAACAATTCTTGTTATGGCAAGTGGATTTATTGTGAAAGCTATTGTTGCGGCTAAGAAGAAAAAAGGATTTGTTGAAGAAGAAGTAATCTGGGAAGATTAGTAAATATTAAAGGGTTATCGT
The DNA here is from genome assembly GCA_017517985.1 of Clostridia bacterium. The sequence continues at coordinate 1,681 of JAFWWX010000035.1, forward strand.
AATTTTACCTGTAAGATGTTATATTCAGTTGTTCGCTTGTTCCTCGTTACATGCGTCCGTTTATGTCGGACTTAGGTCCGCCCTAATTCGGACACATGTCTCGGAAATGCGTACAACTTAAATATAAACATCTTTTCGGTAAGTATTACGATAACCCTTTTTTATGTGCTAATTTATATCTTAAACGGATTACTTCTTCTTCTGTTAAGATAGACTGTTCGCAATATTTAATGGCTAGGCTATGCTGTACTTGGTCATGTAGTGTTCGTAGGCTTCGTTGAATTCTCTGATTTCACCATTCTTGACATTACGGAGGTATTCGTGGATGTCAAGGTCTTCGTGTGTCATTTCGAGCATGCAGCCTGCGATGTTGGAGCAGTGGTCTGCCACACGCTCAAGGTTGGTAATAAGGTCTGACAGTATGAAACCGAGTTCTATTGTACATTCGTTTTTACGAAGTCTTGCGATATGGTTTTTCTTGATTGTGTCTTTTAAGTAGTCTACAACCTGCTCAAGGGGCTCAACGAGGAATGCGCTGTTAAGATTTTCGTTGCAGAAGGCATCTAAAGCAAGGTCGAGAATTTCATTTACCGCACCAATCATTGCGTTGATTTCCTGTTTGGCAATTCCTGAAAATTCTGAGTGCTTATCTTTCATCTCTTCGGCGGATTCGATAACGTTAACGGCGTGGTCGGAGATTCTCTCAAAATCACCTAATATATGGAGAAGCTTAGTGGTTTCATTGCTGTCGGCGTGAGTCATGTCGAGAGCGGACAGTTTGACAAGATAAGTTCCTAAGTGGTCCTCATATTGGTCGACCTTTGCTTCGCCGGCACGAACCTCTTCACCGATTTTGGCAGTATAGCTGTCAAAGTTGTTAAGAGCCTGCTTGATTGTTGCAACAGATATCTGAGCCATTGAAGTAACAGTGTCTTTGCAACGCTCAACGGCTACCGCAGGAGTCACGAGAAGACGTTCATCAAGCATCTGGTATTCTTCTTTTTCTTCTTTATCGGGAATTGTAATATAAGCCATTTTTTCAAGAAGACGACCGAACGGCAATAAAATTAATGTACAAAGTAAGTTAAAGATTGTATGCACGGTTGCAATACCCTTTGCGTCAATTGCGGTATCTACAAATGCGAAATCGATAAATGCGTTTAATGAATAGAAAACGATAAGTAAAACGATTGTTCCGACAATATTAAAGTAAAGGTGTACAAGAGAAGTTCTTCTTGCATTCTTGTTGGCACCCACGGAAGAAATCATTGCAGTAACACAGGTACCGATATTCTGACCCATGATAATCGGGATGGCGGAA
>JAFWWX010000435.1 GCA_017517985.1 Clostridia bacterium
ACAGACCATACCAAGGGATGAGAGTTGTAATACTATATAAGCCTGACAAAACAAGACCTATTGGGTATCTCATAAATACAATATCAGCACTGGGAGTTCCGGTGTAAGCACCTGATACTATTGTCATCATACGAAAATCATCATTTGTATACCATACAGGCGGGTTATTTGCAATTACGAGCATAAAAAGCAAGGCGTTAAACAATATGCTGAACGCTAAAATATATCTTTTATATTTAATTTTTCCTTTCAAGCCGATGTTTTCAGACCATCGGCACATTTTCATTTTCCGCATATTCTTCAATTCCTTCGTTTTCTTCCTGTTCATATTCTTCATTGTTTGATTTCTTTCTTTTTTTGAATATAAACGACTTTATAAAAAGTCCTAAAAACAATCCCAAACAACACGCTATAATCAAATAAACTATCATCTGAAACGAAGTATACCGCTCAGTATATATGAAACTGTCATATTCAAGCCGTAATGTGTAAATACTGAACGTGTCTTCGCTCGGCGAGGTGACAAGAATATTTACAAAAACAGGACCGTCTGTAACCATAGATGTCGGTCCGAAAACCCTTACAATATCACTTCGATCAGCCGGATATGCCTGAATATCTAAATTAGTAATTGTATTGGGTACAGAAACTTCATAATACGATTTATGACCGGATAAGCCATTTACAGGAACAGCACCACCATTTATTTTGATTTGAGAAAGCACTGCTGTGTCGCTGATTGAAGATGTTATTTGTGCTTTTCTGTATAAATTCAGATAATAGCTTTTGCTTTTACCGTTCATTTCCGTAACTCTAATCCTATATTCAACTCTTGACCCCTCCGGGATAGTGCCGTCCTCATTAAGCTCGTCTCTGCATTCCACCTCAACACTGGCATCAGGATTTATGGTAAGCCAATTTACATTTGCTGCATCAAATGTATCTATTTCATTTTCTAAAATTGCATAATATGTAATACGGTAACGGCTGAACTGCGGAGAAAAAATACCGTTTTCTACATCAAGATACGAAAGTCCCGTCCACTTAATATTTTCAAGCGCATCAGCACCTACAAAGATGTTAAGCTCGTAATTTACAGTTTCAAATTTCCCAAGAGGATCTGAAATGGTAACAGTAACAAGATTTCCCGAATCTCCTCAGCATTGATAGTATCATCACCCTGTATGGTATATTCAAATCTTTCATCAGTAAGTTCAGGCACAATAGAGAGATTATATGTAAACTTGGACAAATATACATCATAATAATATACATCCGGCTCAAATTCATTCAAAAAGAACCCATCTCCGACAATAATGTTTTCCACCATATTCTCATGCTCTTCAGCAAAAGCAGATGTCGGCATTATACATATGGAAAGAATGATAACTGCCGTGACAAACATAATTATTTTATTGGTTAATTTTTTCAGACACATAACGCAATTCCTCACTTAAAGAATTATAAAACAGTTTTTACTGCAATCAAAATACACAAACAAATGCTTATGTACTTTGATTGCAGCACTTCCCAAAAGGGAAGCACTGCATTATCCTGATTAAAAATTGAGAATCAAATCGTAATATCTCGTTTCGCCATAAATTGTAACCTTAATGCTCACAGTAAGACTTTCAGATGTCCCCTGTGTAATTGTGTAGGTTCTGTCATTTGCGTTGTATTTAACCTTGTTGCCGTTATAACTCTTCATCCATACCTGTGCATTGCCTTTCAAATCAGTTTGGTCGATGAAAAGCTGAACCGATGAGCCTGACGCTTTCATTGTAACCGTTTTGGCTGTATGGTCAATTGCTGTAATTGTTGCATTTTCCGCTTTCAAAGAGTCAAAACCCCAATCAAGAGAAAATACTGAAATAATTGTATACTCTTTTGTAACTCCACCAATAGAGATATTACCTTTTACGGAAACCTCTTTATTTTTTACAAAGCACACCTTATATGTTCCATCGGCTTGGTTGGATTGTACTCTATTGCCCATAAAGCTTGTAAGAATGAGTTTACCGTTTACAAATTCGCTCTGATCTTTATAAAGAGTTACATACTCCGCATCTTTTTCTGCATAAATGCGGATAGTCCGTGCATCGTGGTCTATCTCAAAAGTTTCACCGTTTTCACACGAAATTTTCTCAAAGTCGAATTCTGAATTTAATTCCTTGTAATTAACCTGCAAATCATAAATCTCCGTAACACCGTCAATTGTGACTTTCGCACTCACGGTAACAGATGTATCGTCTATTGTATAAATTCTGTAAACTCCGCTTGCGTCATATTTAACCTTATATCCGTTGTAACTATTCATACGAATCTGTCCACCGGGAATTATATCCTTTTGGTGAACATAAAGAACAAGGTTGTCGCCCTCTTCAACATCAACGATTATCTTCCTGTTTTCGTGATCCACGGAAATATTCTGTCCGTTGCCTGTTCTGATACTGTCAAAATCAAAACCTGAAGGCTCAATGGGTTCATCTATTTCTATAAGTTCAAATTTAGCCG
>JAFWWX010000071.1 GCA_017517985.1 Clostridia bacterium
TGCATTATTCTGTAATGGTGAAACACATCCTCGATATCCGCAGAAACACTCGAAGAGCCACGCATCCTATCAGCGCCTTATAAACGGAGAAGTTGATATGCTTTTTGCTTCAGTATATCCTGCAAGTGATATTCTGAAAATGGCAGAGGAGAAGGGAGTAGAGCTTGAGCTTATCCCGATTGCTTATGATGCAATGATATTCTTTACCAACAAGGATAACCCGGCAACAGGACTTACAAAAGAGCAGATCAGCAATATCTATGTAAATGATGCTTATGATAATTGGTTAGAGGTTGGTGGCAGCGATGCTCTTATGTATCCCTACTGCCGAAACAATGACTCAGGCAGCCATGCGCAGATGGAAAAGCATTTCTTGAATGGAAATGAAATTCACACAGAAGTGCAGAGAGAAACCTCAAGAACTATGTCGGATATACTTACCGATGTTATGGCAGCCAAAACCGATAATCCTGTGGGATATGGCTTGGGCTACAGTATTTATTATTATTACAACAATATGGATGCATTCTATGATGTACATAATAACTTGAAGCTACTTGCCATTGATGATGTAATGCCTACGGATGAAACAATCGCAGACGGCTCATATCCGCTTTCTAACAACACTTATGTTGTTTTAAGAAAAGATACACCGGCAGATAGCCCTGCTCGCAAGATGGCAGAATTTATGCTTACAGAAGCAGGTCAGGTATGCGTTGAGAACGCAGGTTATGGCAGATTGAAGAACCCTGTTGAAATTTCAAACGATATGCTCTTTGCAGATAAAGTAAATGCTCAGATGCCGACAGATAAAAACTATATGTTTTCTCCTATGTCAATCAAGATGGCATTGGCACTTGCTGCAAACGGAGCATCGGGCGACACACAAGAAGAAATATTAAATGCTCTCGGCATTTCAAACATAGATAAGTTTAACAGTGTAGCATCGAATCTAATTGAGAGATATTCTCAGACAGATATATTAAGTCTCAATATTGCAAACTCTATCTGGATGAATAAAGACAAAACCTCGCAGAGTTTTAGCAATGCCTATAAGAAAATCGCAACGGAATATTATGATGCAGAGGTTAAAACCGTAAAGAATTCCAATGCAGTAAACGAAATAAACGGTTGGGTAAGTGATAAGACCAACGGTAAAATTCCGACAATCATTCAGGATGTAAACGATTTTTGGGCTATGCTTATCAATGCAATCTACTTCAAGGGTGCTTGGCAGGATGAATTCAATGTAAACGCTACAAAGCCCGATCAGTTTAATAACGCAGACGGAACAAAGATTACTGTTGACTTTATGAATATGCAGAAATGGTTCCCGTATGCTGAAACAAATTCGGTACAGATGATTAAACTTCCGTATCAGAACAGAGTTGATAAAATATCTGATGATGGAGAATATCTTGGAACTGACAAATATGATGACCTTGATGTAAGTATGTATCTGATTATGGCAGAGAACGACATCAATGTTGAGCAGGAATTATCTGCAGCAATCAATGATAATGCGTTCAAGAGTACATATATCAAGATGGCTATGCCGAAATTCAAGATTGAATATTCTACCGATTTGAATAATATCTTGATGAATATGGGTATAACCACTGCCTTTGATGAAAAGAACGCAGACTTCATAAAGATGTTTGATAAAGGTAATATGTGGTTTACAAAGACAATCCATAAGACATTTATCAATGTGGACGAAAAAGGGAGCGAAGCTGCAGCTGTAACAGCAATTCACATGGCAGGTTCGGCAATGCCTCCTGAACCGATAGAACTTAAGTTCAATAAGCCGTTCTACTTTGCAATCCGTGATAACACAAGCGGAGAAATACTCTTTATGGGACGATATGCCTTTGCAGAGTAAAGGAGGTCATGTGATGAAGAAAAAAGTTGTAGGGCCAATACTGTGCTTTGTATTTATAATCGGTATTGTATTTGGAACCTTATATGTTGTGGATCATAACAGAATGAAAAATAATGAGCCTGTTGTATTTTCAACATGGGGTAAGCAATATGTTCCGCCTGTCAACGATTATCCGATCCGGAATGGTGTTAATCCTGACGAAGAACAATCTTTTGTTGGAACAGTTATCGAAGAAACAACCTCATATATGGTTGTTGAGCCTGCTCACGATGAATATGAAAGAACTGTTGCAGAGAAAATCAAAGTTGAATATGGTACAGACCATATAGATTATCTCTACGGCACAGGTCGTTTGGTTGTTATTTATTATAAAGGTGAAATCAATATCGACGATGGCAAAATGTCCTCAATAAAAACTGATGATATATCTGTCGAGGGCTTCCGTGAATGGGAAATGAAGGTTGTTCCGTCAAATGATAATGTAAGCAAGAAAATCTATGACAAAGCACAACCTCACGACAGTGATTCAACATCTCATTGGCACAGACAATATAACCTCTATTATCACGGACTTGAAGATGTGATTATTACCGTTGACGGAGAGCAGCACTCCCTTGCTCATGCACTGAAGCGCGGCAAGATTACAATGTCCGCAATACTTGCAAAAGCCAATCGAGATGTATCAGATGGAATTATTTCTGATTTGCGGTATAAAGACGGCGGCAGTGCGGTTTTTAAGTATCCTGATTATACAATTGTGAAGTACCATACCCTTGACGGTAATGATGATATGTATATTGGCACACCGGATATTGGTATTGATGTAAAAAATAAATAAATTTTAGGTAGGAGCCTGCGAAATGAAGAAAGAAAAAAGAAAAAGGATTAAAATCACAGAAGTGATCGTATATATTCTTCAACAGGTTTTTCTGCGTACAGTTGGCTCCTGGGGTGCATTCGTTATAGATGAAAATGGAAACTTTATAGACTATGAAAATGATGAAATGTAATTACCATAGAATTTATTTCTTTGATTAAATGTAATTTATATTTTAGCAACTAGTAATAGATACAAATGCATCAAAGCGAGGCTTTAGGCTTCGCTTTGTTAGTATAAAAAATTTTTTTGTTCTTCATTGACTTTTTTGAGTTTTGAATTGTCTAATAGGTGTAAGGACCTTACAAAAGCGGAAGGAGGGAATCATTGTGAGAGAACTGTTCGAACAGGAGTACAGAAAACATGAAAAATCCTTGTTTTTGGTTGCTGTCGCTTATCTTCATAACACAGAAGATGCCAAAGACGTGTTGCAGGAAGCGGCATTGTCAGCCTATAAAGCCTTGGATGGACTTAAAAACAAAGAATATTTCAAAACATGGCTCACCCGTATTGTCATAAACAAATGCAAGAATTTTATAAAAAGCAGGCGTTATACGGAAGAACTGACAGATAGTACAAATGCATTCTATAATATCAATACCGATGAAATGGAAATAATGGATTCTCTTTGTAAAATGAATCCGAAAATATCAATATACATAACACTGAAATTTTATAATGACATGACATATGATGAAATGGCGAAATCTCTGATGATTCCGGTTTCGACTGCAAAGCATAGAACAAAATCAGCACTAAACGAACTTAAAATACTCTTGGAAGGAGACGAGGAATAATGAAAGATATTGAACTGAAAATGAGGCTTAAATCCCATAGTGAAAATATAAAAAATTCAATAGATTCTCCTTTCGACATAACTGAAAAAATTGATGAAATGGAGACGGAAAATATGACTAAAAAAAATGTATCATTTAATTGGATTAAGAAAACCGTATACAGCGCAGCTGCGATTGCGGCAGCCTTTGTAATGGTGGTTAACTGTATACCTAGCTTGGCATATGCTGCAAGTGATGTTCCAATATTAGGAGATATCGTAAGGGTTGTTACGTTTGGTAGATTCGAGGTTCAGGAAGAGAACTATGACGCAAAAGTTAATATACCAAAAATCGAAGGTTTATTGAATAAAGACCTCGAAAACAAATTGAACAAGGAACTTGCGGATAATGCAAATACCATAATCACAGCATTTGAAAATGATATAAGACAGATGGAAGAACTGTATGGAGATAAAAACTTCCATCTTAGCGTCAATGCTGATTATATTGTAAAAACAAACAATGAAGATATACTCGCAGTGGATTTTTATTTCACAACCATAGAGGCTTCATCTGTTACAAGCCACCGTTTCTATAATATAGACAAAAAAGCA
>JAFWWX010000436.1 GCA_017517985.1 Clostridia bacterium
CCATCGAAAATCAAAAAGCAAAATCCCCCAAATCGCAAGATTTGGGGGATTTTGACGGAGAAAGGCTCAAGCCTTTTCGGCAAGGCGTTTCGTCAAAATGCGCTCGCACATTTCCCCCAAAAAGGGCGTATTTACTATCGTAGAAGAAGCAGACGGGCCGGGCGCGTCAAAATGGGGCTTGTTGAAGTCCTACGCAGAAGGGCGCAACGGTTGGATCGCGTTAGACTACGCATACAAAATTTAAGTAACAGCCGCCAAAAAGTCAAAGGCAAAAAGCAAGGAAAATATATCACACATCAATTTCCCCGTATCTATAAATGATATGGGGAAATTTATTGAAAAAATGCGCCATTTCGTGTATAATATACGTTATGTTTTTGAAAAGGAGATCTAACCGTGTATAAAGACGATAAATTCGAAGAAATATTGGAAAAGATAGACATAAACGGCTCGGCGCCAACAGAAGAACCAATGCGACAGTATTATTTTATTAAAAAAGCCCGTGCATATGTTAAAAAGAAGTCGGAAGAATTAGGGCGCCCGCTTTTCGCGTGTACGACAACGTTTGGGTGTCCTATGGTTATTGTAACACAGAAATGCGGAAATCCTTTATTTATCTAGGTTTACAGGCATTTGAAAAATGATTATGAAGAATCAAAAACAAGCGAAAATATGGGAAATATTTGGCGGTGGTTTGGATTCACTATATATCATCGCTGATTCATTCGATGATGCACTTTCAAAAGCAAGGATATTAAATTGCAGATATGACAGCGGACGGATTCACAACAAGCCTATGTGCGATTTTGGCGGCAAATCAAGATTCTGCAAAACCATGTTCCCCGGTGTGCTGATTCCAACAGGAAGAAAACACAATGTGATTGAGGAAAGTGAGGTAATCAAAAATGTGTGACTTTTGCGGAAATAAGGATTGCAAGATTACCAAGCAGCAGATTTTGGAGCGTGGGCCTATCATAGAAAATAATGCAAGCGGCATTATGCGCCTTGCATCGGACGAAACACCGCAAACATATTGCTTCGAGGGTGTGCCGGCCTTTTATAGTCTTAGCGCATTGATTCCCGATGAACAGGAAGAAAACCCACACGCATTCATGCGGTATGTGTTTGATGAAGATACAGGGTGCGATGGCGATTGGGAATACCCGGAAGTATATATGCCGCTTCAATGGTAGACGGAACAGGAATTTTTGGAAAGAAATAATTTGCTATAATATGATTTGTTTTGATTAACTTTGACATTCTTTGATTTTATAGGATTGTGAGGGATAAAGATGCAAGAAAGAGTGTTTACAGGTATTTTAGATAAAGACGGCGATAAAATTTGTTTAGGCGATGGAATCAAATTTCTAAACACATATGGGAATGTAGTCTTTGAGTGTGGAGCATACGGAATAGGTTTTTATGATGCGATAGATTGGGATTTTGTCCGTGAACAAATTCCTATTGTTACAGGGTGCGACAATTCACTTTATGCCTGTCAAAATGATAATTTTATTTCATTTTGGGAAATTATGTGGAACTTTAATTGCGAAGAAAATCTTTGCAGTGTTGTAAGAATTACACCAGCAGCAAAGTTGATAAACAGAAGTTTTTGTTGCGAATAAATTACATACAGGTGCATAATATCAGCCGGGGAGCGCATCCCCGGCTTTCTCTTTACTCTTTATACTCAAAACGATGCACTAAGCCACTTTGAAATTTAATAAATTCTACCTTGCCGGATTTTACACCGATTTTTTCAATGGTGGATGTAATTAAATCCTTCAGCACTTCGGCATCGCATTTTGTAGCCAAATCCTCAAAATCAATTTCCTTTTTGCTTAAAATCCTTTGATTTACCACAAATGCGGATGCCTTTTTGATAAAGGACACATCCGGGGCATCCACGCTACAGCCGGATTCATTGATTGATTTTTCAATAGCATCCTGTACCTCTTGCAGCTTGCTTTCTAATTCCTCTTTTTTGAGCATATAATCTTTTTGTGACATTGCAGAGGAATCAAACAAATACAAATCAAAAAGCCTTTGCAGAGCGTTTTTATATTTTTCTTCCTCTTGGCGCAATATTTCAATATCAACACCGGCGAATTCACATTCCGTGGCTTGCTGTACGGTCAAATTTGGGGCGAAATCCGGGCCGGCTGAATTTCTATCCCTTAATGCCTGTAAAGTGTCCTGCAAGCCCCTAGAATCAATTTTAGCGATATTCTCAAAGCATCCGCCGGACAATAAAGCCTTTTCGATGGATTCCGTTGTGTAGGGGCCACCCTTGCGCTGTAATCGCACAAAGTTTGCAATATAATTGAATATAAACGGGCCAATAACCACATCGGAAACACCAAGAGCCGGACAATCACGCATTCGCATGGCACGGTTGCATCGGTAATTAGAAGGCCGCCACCCTGACAATCTCTGCCTGTCTTTATTGGCAGAAAAACCACCGTCACAATCTACACAGTGTAAGATGCCGGAAAAAATGTGTATATGCTTTCTTGCACGAAAATTCGATGTATTCTTGCTTTCCCTGTTGACATCCATGATTTTGTTGCAGCGTTCCCATTGTTCTTCGGTAATAATCGCCGGATGATTGTTTGGAATTACAATCCATTCGCTTTCGTCCTTAATCGCACCCCTTGCGGATTCCCTGTAATTATAGCGGTAAGTGCCTTTATAGAACGGATTGCGGATAATATCGCACACCGTTTTAGAAGTCCAACCGCCGCCCCTTTTGGTCTTGATGTTGTTATTATTTAATATCCGGGAAATCTGAAGGCATGATTTGATTTCCTCATACTTATCGAAAATAAATCGGATTGTGACAGCTTCGGCATCATCAATCACAGGATATTTTATTTCATCATCCCAACGATAGCCCAAAGGCATCCTTGCGCCGTTCCACAGCCCTTTTGTGGCACGGTCAAGCATAATCCCGGTAACTCTTTCGGATGTCAATTTTCGCTCTAATTCCGCAAAAATAAGAATGATTTTGAGCATGGCTTCGCCCATTGCGGAAGATGTGTCAAATTGTTCGTTTTTCGACACGAAAGTAACATGGTATTTTTTTAATTCATCATACATCGCCGCAAAATCAAGCAGATTTCTTGATATACGGTCAATTTTCCAAACGCATACATGGGTAAATTCGCCCTTGCGCACCTTTGCCATCATTCGCTGATATGCCGGGCGGTCTGTATTTTTGCCGGAATATCCGGCATCCTCAAAGATTTCAAAATCCTCAATGTTCAGCACATATTTAGCCAAATTTATCAATTCTTGCTTTTGAAATGGCAAGCTGTCCTTGTCAATCTGATACAAGGTCGATACACGAATGTATAAAGCTGCCTTTGGCTCTTGTGCTTTCAAAAATTTAGCAAAAGCCATATTATAACACAATCCTTTCTAAAAAAAGGGTACAAAAAAGAAACCCTTTGATTTTTTCGGGTTTCCGTGTTATAA
>JAFWWX010000437.1 GCA_017517985.1 Clostridia bacterium
ACTAAATCCGTCTTGCGACGGAATAAATCTGATAATGCAGATGAAATCACTCCGTGATGAAATCGCCTGCGGCGAATAAAAAGACGGATTTAATTTCATCAAAGCCGCACGACTTTGATTTCATCCAAACTTGTTTGGATTTCATCGTGAGCAAAGCGAACGATTTCATTGTTGAAATATTTTAATTATATGATATAATGATGAAAAGAGGTGTTATAAATGAAGGAAAACAAATTAGCAGATTTATCTATGGATTTTGCTGTTGAAATATTAAAAATATGTGACGATATAAAGGGACACTATTCTATTGTTAATCAACTGGAAAGAAGTGCCACAAGTATAGGACCGAATATCAGGGAAGCTAGATATGCTCATAGTAAACCTGACTTTATATCAAAACTTCAAATATCCTTAAAGGAGTGTTATGAAACAGAATATTGGCTTGAACTTATGCAAAGGGCAAAAATATTATCTGATGTTTCTGAACTTATACATAATTGTGGAGTAATTCGTAAAATTCTTATTTCTTCAATAAATACCGCGAAGCAAAATTTATAATTTATAGTGCAAATAAAATATAATTACGAAAGATAGTTGTTTTTGTTATGTATTATTCATAAAACTTGTCAAAATATTCGAAGCTTTATACTTGCAAAGCTTTTTGTTGTAATGACATCAGAAACAATGAGCTTATACCCCCTTTTCGGCAAGCAGTCAAGGTTGCGCCGTAGAACATACCGAGCAGCCCTAAATTGTTTGAAATTCACATTAAAATTAAAAGCTGAGAACTGTAAAAGTCCCCAGCTTTTAAATTATTCATTTGCAAATAATACGAGAATTAGTACAAATCTTCAACCATTTCTTCGACTTCATCAACAATGTCATCCGGAAGGTTAGCTTTTTTCATTCTCTTAATCAATTTGTCAAAGTCAAAGTTTTCAGCCCACTCCTCAATTTCATCACCGTCATCAAGAGCAACATATCCGGAGGGAAGAGAAATTTTCTTTTTATAGGTGTTTGTATCTCCCTTGATATTAAGTTCAATAGCGGATTTATCCTTGTAGTCAAAAGAGATTTTACAATCAAACTTGTCAACGGAATTCTGCGAAGACTTGATTGAAATTGCCGAAGAACTAATAACATCAACAATATCGCTATCAACACCTATCATAAAATCAGATGCATCTTCAGCAAGAGAGATTTTGATTGTACCATCAACAAGTCCTTTTTTGAGTTTTTTGGTATCGAGACTTTTAACTTCGAGGTTTACAATATCAACACCCATTACTTCAAAGGTATATTCACCGGTCTTTTTGTTTCCGGACTGTTTTCCGCCACCTTCAAAAGTTATGCTTCCATATGAGTCAACTTCAAAAAGTGTTCCGTACTTATTACCCTTTTCTGTGCTATACGCCTTAATAGTAGTATAACCGGCGTCAATGGCAAAACCTATAATTTCTCCGCGGGAATTAACATAAATTTCTACTTCAAATTCTTCTGAAAATTCGTCTTCGTCAAAGTCGTCAATTTCTTCAAGAAGATAGTCAACTCCATCCCAGAAATCATCAGCATCGAGATCCATAGTATCGCAAACATCATCAACGATTTTGCTCATATCCTTATCGTTTTTAAGCTCTTCCAGAACACCTGTTGAAACATTCTTGATAAATTTTCCATCAACATCAAAGGACAGACATGTTACCGACTGAGAAACGCCATCGGCCTCAATGGTCTTGGATTCTTCCTCCACATCTTCAATACAGCCAAGTACAACATCTGTGTATCTGCTCAATATTTTTTTGGTGACCTTTTTATCAGGCATCGCACCTAAAATTTCCTGCATTATTTCTGTTGATTCTTCGGAAAAAGCGCGGTAAGACATCGGTGCATAATCATAATAATCATAATCGTCATAATAATCATAGTCGTCATAATAATCATAATCGTCATAACTATCATAATCGCTACCAACATTAACAGACTTCGCGTACTCATTAATAAGTGACTCCACGCCAACATATTCAGAACTATAGTCGCTGAACTTATAAGCAAATGCCATTTCGTTCATATCAAAAAGCATCTGGATTTCACCAAAGTCTACACCGTTGAGCTTCAATCCATAATTCGCGTCTATCACGTTATCTTTTGTTTTCACATCATAGGATACCGCAGCTTTTTCAAACCAGTCAATGTATTCAGTTTCATCAAAATCCATATCCGAAAGAAGCTTCTTTAAGCCATCTCCCGTTTTCATTTCAACGTCTGCATCTATACTGATACCGTCCATAATATAACTTCTGCTAAGGTCAAAATTCTCGGCAAAAGAGTCGATGTAGTCATCAACGCTTGAACTTACAACTTGAGATAAATACTTTTCAGGAGAACTAACAGCTTTTGTAATAGCATTTTTTATGTAAGGAAAAGCCGAAGCTATAACCACACCAACAATGGCAACAATTGCAACCGGAACACAAACAGCAGCAACGCGTTTGCCACTGGATTTTTTCTTGTTCTTCGGGCTCTTATTTTTACCGGCTCTGTTAACCACATTCCCACACAAAGGACAAACATTGTCAGTCGAAGCCATTGCGCTACCGCATTTATCACAGCAAATCAAGGACTCTGTATTGCTCTCCAACTTTTCTTCGGAAGACTCAAATTCTTTGTTTTCGGGAATCTGAACTTCAGCCGTGTTTTCGGGGATAGCATCCTGCTGATTCGCCTGTTCAGCAACATTTTCCTCATCTGTAGCGACAGGTGCTCCACAACTTGTGCAAAATTTCGCATCATCATTCAAAGACATACCGCATTTTTTACATAACATAACTAAAAACACCCTTTCAGATTTTACTACATTATAACATATTATTCTAAAAATGTCAACATTCTTGTTAACAATTTCAAATTGGCAATTTTGTCGCTGGTATCAGCATAACAGATATTCCGTATTAATTTACAGCTTTGCTTTGTCTGATTTTTTGTTTTGTTCGTCTAAAAACCAGCCAGAGAATTTAACCATTCTGCAAATATAAAATTATACATTAAATCTGAAAAGAACAACATCTCCGTCAGCCATAACGTATTCCTTGCCTTCGCTTCTCATAAGACCTTTTTCGCGGGCAACTGCGGTCGAGCCACATTCAACAAGATCGTTAAAAGCAATAACCTCAGCACGGATAAATCCTCTTTCAAAATCTGTGTGAATTTTACCTGCCGCCTGAGGTGCCTTTGTTCCTTTGGTAATAGTCCAGGCTCTTACCTCCTCAGGTCCTGCAGTCAGAAAGCTTATAAGTCCGAGAAGTGCATAGCACGCATTAACAAGTCTGTCAAGTCCTGAACATTCAAGTCCGAGATCCTCCAGGAACATCGCCTTGTCATCACCCTCAAGCTGAGCAATTTCAGCTTCGATTCCGGCACATATCTGAATAATTCCGGAACCTTCCTCATCAGCAATCTTCTTGAGTGCAACATAGTGGGGATTGTTCATCGGGTCTTCGGAAACCTGATCCTCATCAATGTTTGCTGCATAAATTATAGGCTTACGGCTGAGAAGCGGAATTTCACGCAAAAGCTCAAGCTCATCCTCGGTATATTCAAGGATTCTTGCACTCTTTCCGCTGTTGAGTACTTCAAGAATTTTATCTATAAGGTCAATCTCTCTCTGCGCACTCTTGTCACCCTTGAGAATCTTGGTCGCTCTGTCACGACGGCGTTCAAGAATTTCTATATCGGAATATATAAGTTCAAGATTTATGGTTTCAACATCGGACGCAGGGTCGACCTTTCCGTTAACGTGAACAATGTCACTGTTCTCAAAGCATCTTACAACGTGTACTATTGCATCAACCTCACGGATGTGTGAAAGGAATTTATTACCAAGTCCTTCGCCCTGTGATGCGCCCTTTACAAGACCTGCAATGTCAACAAATTCTATTACCGCAGGAGTATACTTTTTCGGATTGTACATTTCCGAGAGAACATCAAGTCTTTTGTCCGGAACAGGGGCAATACCCACATTCGGGTCAATTGTGCAGAACGGATAGTTTGCCGCCTCCGCACCTGCGTTTGTTATTGCATTAAAAAGAGTACTTTTTCCGACATTCGGAAGTCCGACTATACCTAATTTCATTTTACTTCATTCTCCTTTAAAAAATCCTTATATATCAAGGTTTTTCGGTGTTTGGGTAGTCTCTACTACACCATTTCTACAC
>JAFWWX010000438.1 GCA_017517985.1 Clostridia bacterium
AGTTCCGATTGCATCACCGGATAATGCCTCGTCGATTATTAAATAACCGAGGAGCTCATATCCTTTTGCGCGATACAGTTTTACAAATCTTTCGATTGCATACTGGAACTCACATGGTGATAGTTTTTCAAACAATATGTACCTGATCTCATCACGAGTGAGAGTCCTTCCGCAGACCTCAAGCTCTTTTGCTTTCCACAGATATACCATCGCTGAGAATGCCATGCCCTTAACCTTTGGTGTAGGGAATGATTTTTCCATCTCATCGGTGAAGTATACCGTCCATAATAAATCCTTAAATTTCTGTTTTGTCACAACAAAACACCTCCTATAAATTAAAAAAATTATCTTGTTTTCGTTTCTACCCAGAGGCGAAACTTTTCCTTCGGAACCAGCAATCGGTTTCCGATTTTTAATGCAGGAAAATCTTTTTCGTGCATTAATTCATAGGCAGTAGATGTAGCAACACCTAATACCTTTGCGAGCATATCTGCGTTCAAAAACAGAGGCAGCTCGTCATAAGATTTCACAATGGATTCTTTCATTTTGGCAAAATACCTCCTAACTTATTTTAAATTTTTGAGGAATAAAAGAAGATGAAAAAGAAATACTACCCTCGACATAGTGGGGGTAGTATCTATATTGCATTTCAAAAAGTTTTGTGATATAATTTTTACAAAGTGAGGTGAGCTTGATGCCAAGACGATATAAAATTTATCAGATGTCTGCCATAGCACTTGCAAGCTATGCAGAGGAAAAAGAAAACGATGTTTATGAATATAAGTTGAGTGCGGCATCAACCGAGAGATGCAAAACTTATACAGCAAAACATGAGCAGTCGGACAATGCTTTGTTTCATCAAATCATGTGTGTTATCAACGGAGAAGATTTTAAGATTGATGACGAAATAAATTTAGTAACCGACCTGTCTGATGTTATTTTCTATATAGATTTTAAAGATATATTTGACAGAAACTCCGAAGGAGAAATATATAAACGCAGGCAAGCAAAATGCAAGTCTATGTTCCACCCTAATGGTATCGAACTGGATTTTGGAAAGGGTTCCAAGCGTTATGTCACATTTGAGCATTCTAACAGCATGGGGAGACTTTCAAGACATGCTTTTATCCGCGAGGATATTTGCGAAAAGGTTCGCAGAAGAATTATGCTTGATATGAAAATCGGTATGTGTCAGCTCTCCAAATTGTATTCATATGTTGGTCTTATGTTTTCAGACGGCACAAGAATTGACGGTATAGAAATAGATAAACCTCACAGAGTTATTGTTATAGAAAATCCTATACATATTGAAAAAAATGTCCCTGTTATAACTGTAAAAGCAGATGAGCAATCAGGAACTATGAAAAAATATTCACGAGTAGAATCTGTTGCCAATGTTGAAGTTCAAACTTTTGACGGCGAAGGCCTCATTTCAAAGCAGTATGCAAAGGTAATCGACAAGGTTTACTGTGGAGAACATATACATCACTCCTTTCAGATAAGAATGCCTTTTGTCAAGGGTATGCTTCATAAGGTTGACTTTAAGAATTTTCTTGAATCCTGCGATGAAAATATAATCACTGACATTTGGGGTGTTAAACATAATGTTAAGGATGTAGATATCATTCTTACAAAGAGCATGTTCAAAGGATACAACTGGCTTTGTGAAAATAATATGACTTGGCAGGACTATTGGGATAAGTTCAAAAAATATAACCATGCCCTTTATATAACCAATGTCAGCAAGGTGAAACAAGAAAGGCTCACAGAACTTAATTACCAGTTTTTAAGCACATTATCAATTAGTCCGGAAGAGTTCAGACCAAAGGATTTACCAATGGGCTGGGATCATTCTCCTATGGAGGACGAACGAAACTGGCTCACCAAGCAAACGGAAACAGAATATTACAACCTGTGCGCCAATGAGGATTACCGTAGAGAATATTTTCTAAACATATTAGATTCCAAGGGCGTCGATAAAACCGGCAAAAAATATATACTTGCAAAAATATTAAAGAAAAATTCTCTGTTTATAAGTGAGAGCATATATTCAAAGGAATTGGAAGACAGAGCAACGCATATTGCAAATAAGTATTCCATAGGCACCTTAATTGTTGAAGGCGAAACCAGATATTTGTCCGGAGATTTGATTGCATTTTTAAGTCACCTCATTAAAGGCGATAACGATAAAAACAAACGCAGAGAAAAGTTTTCGAATATTGCAGTAGAAAATGTAATGTCAACATTCTCATTTCACGCTCCGGGAATGGAGCGAAAGAGATTCTCTGTTTGTGTTCTTCTCAGAAACCCTCATATTGCCCGAAATGAAGAAGTTCAGTTAAATGTACATCTTGAGCAAGTTAAAAGAGATAATATGCGCAATTACTATCTTGGGCAGCTTACAGATATAGTTATGATGGAACCGAAAATCCTCGCTGCAGAAAGACTGGGCGGTGCAGATTATGATGGCGATATGGTCAGGATTATTATTGATCCTCTTGTTAATGAATGTGTTAAGCGGAATTATTCTACGGACGAGCTTGACAATGTGAGCAATCTGCCGTTATTGCAAATTCCTACTGAAAAACCGCTAATTTCGGATTCTACCAGTTGGGAAGCAAGATTTGAAACCATACGGAATGTATTTTCATCCCGTGTAGGACAGATTTCCAATGCTGCATTTAATAAAAGTGTTCTTGCTTACGATGATAGTCTTGATGATGATACACGCAAAAAGAACCGCAAAGATGTTGAAATGCTTGCAATTCTAACGGGACTTGAAATCGATTCTGCCAAAAGCGGAATCAAGCCGGATCTTTCCGAATATCTCGGCAAAGGCAAAAAGAAACGAAGTGCTTTCTTGGATTACAAGAAATTGTTAGAGGATAAAGAAAACCGCACAGGTATTATGAATGATCAGTATTCATCAAAACTTCAGGCGGCTATCGAAAAATGCAGAGATGCAAATACAAGCATTGAAACCCTGCCGGCTCTTGCAGATGACCTTAAGAAGAACACACCGAAGATAAAAGCGAAAAAAGTTAAGGATAATCTTCTGTTTTCATTTGCAAGTTCTCCTGATTGGAAAAATGAACTTGACAAGGAAGTTCTGGAACAAGTGGAAAATTTGATTAAGGAATATAAAGCCTGTCTTACCCGTATTCGAATTGCCAACAGACAATCCGTCAAGCAGATGCGAAGAAAATCCGATGTGAATCGTATCCTATTTCTGCGTGGTCAGGATGATACATATTTTTATGAGGAGTTATATGCTTTATTTGCAGATTTCACTCCCGGGGAAATTGCAGATATACGAAATGCCCTCGTAGAAGGACAGTGGCAGCTTATGGATAAGCAAGAGCGTATGGAATTTTTAGAGAACTGGCTTGATGATGAAAAATTCAAACCGTATTTTGAACTCTTTTCGGATTTCCGTTACAGCGGTTACAGACTTTTCGGCGATTTAATTTGCGATATTGATGACGACAATTCTCTGTATGACAAAAAGATATTATACAGAGACGGAGATTCTGAAAGATTTATTGCTATGATGGAAGCTTATGAGAATAAAATATCTTCTGACAGCTACCGTGAAGCTGTTGCAAAAAAATGCCGGGAGTTTTTGGATGGTATTATTAAGCCAAAACTTGCAGTCAGGTATGCTGTTGCACTTGGGGCTAGAGATTTCATGTGGGATGTATTATTCGATAAGGTTGAGGAGAATGTTTTAAGGAGGGGTAAGGATGCTTAATGAAAGAGAAGAATTTTTAAGCTATATCACGTTTCCTGAATATACTTCAAAAGGCAAAAATGACACCTCATATCTTGGCAAATTTGCAATGGATACTCTTTTAAAATCCCACGGCATATTAAGAGTCCTTACGATTATTGCAAGGAATTATATGTTTGAAGATAAAAAAGACATTCAAAAAGCATACAGAGCAATTTGTGCTTGGTGCAGTATTCCATATGATGATAAGACAAAATCAAAGGAAGAATGGGAATTTACCTGTAATTTCGCTAATCTTAATAATGAATTTCCCGAGCTTGTGGATTCTGAGGGCAGAGGCTGGTTTTACAGGCATGTTCATAATATAATTGATTATGGTAAAAAGAATGAGAAAAAAATCCGTGATACTGTTTTTACCAAAATTAAGGAATTAGATGCTGAGTTTGATGACAAGTGGACAAATCATGTTGTACAGATGCAGATCCCATTATTTCATCCTAAAACCAAGGGTGCTTGGATTGACCGTTTTGATGATGTTATCGCTGATGCCTTAGAACTTGGTCCGTTAAGAGATAATTCAAAGTCGTTGTCGGATGTAATCAAGGCAAAAATTGAGGCAGTAGAATTAAGCGAAAAGTTATGTAATGGTGATAAAAAGAAAGTTCGGGAAGCTATGGAGTTTCTGATTTCGTATTATATCGAAAACAAACAGCCCGACACGGTGTGGATTCAGCATCCAACCATCAGCTTTGATTCTTATTTAGGCCCCAGCTTCAGCAAAAAATATTTGCCTAAGATTCCAAGGGATATTATAACCCGAGATGAAAGACAGGTAGGCGGTACTTCACGCTATAAAGTAAACCCTGAATTTTTGCCATAAATGAAACAAGCGGAGCCGAGATTTCTTCCGATTTCTCGATTCCGCTTTTCTTTGTTTAAGGCGTATCATATTTTGACACAAGCATTTATATGCTTTTATTCCGCGAGGCAAACATTCACAAATTGATTTCCGCCTTTTTTAATGGTGAATGTGGTGGATGTTTCGCCATCAAATTCCATTGGTTTCATATTATCAGGCGGTGTCATATTTTCCATACCTTCTGGCATTTCAGGTCGTTCACCTTTCGGCATTTCATCATCAGGCATTGGCGGATGTTCACCTTGCGGTCTTTCGGGCTTTTCCATTCCTTCAGGGAGTTCCGGCGGTGTACCGTGTGGCATTTCAGGTCTTTCTCCAAGAGGCATTCCACCACGCATATTTTCTACCGAAACTGCAGTTAACTGAGTATCTCCTTGCCATAAAGTATAATCACCGGGTGTAAGCTCTTCATCCGCAACAATAAGATATGTGAAATCATTTACAAGAGCATATTCGCCAATAACTTTTCCGTCTGAGTTTTTGAGTGTATATGCATTATTGCCATTCTGACGCTCTGCAAAACATAATACTGCATAGGTCTGCTCACCACCTGCAATATGGTCAATCATATTGCCTGATGCTATTACTTTGCCGCCATTTATATAAATGCCTTTATCAGAATCTATTCCTGCATCTCCGCTTGTAGCACAAGCTTGTGCTGTAAGAGTACCACCATTGATTACAAGCCATCCGTTTGAATCAATGCCGTCACCCTCGCCGGTGCTGCCATCACAGATAATATTAAGTGTACCACCATTCATTGTTGTAACGGAGACATTATCCTCATTGGTGTTAATTCCGTCATTTCCCGATGTGATATTTATAAGTCCGCCATTGATTGTAAGATGAAGTTCGCTGTCAAGACCTTCATTTTCAGCTTTGATATTTAGGATGCCGTTGCCCTTATCACCGCCACTGATATTCATACTCTTCTTAGAATAGAAAGCACCATCGTATTTATGGAGTTTTTTGCTGTCTGCAACTTCGGTACCTTCGTCATTAAGCACATACGACTTATAAATTTCAGCAACATAAGAACCGTTTATATTATTTTCAGTACCATCAGCAATAATTACATTTGCACCTGCTTTAGATGTATCAACATCTTTTGTTGCCGTTTCTTCTTTACTTTCAGAGCATTCATATACGTTATAGAAAATAATCGCAGGAGCAACTGTGCAGGTTACATCAACATCATTGAGGATGAGTGTAACTACTGCTTCGGGATTGTCTTTTGCATCTTCTCCGAGGTCAACCGCAATCTGTCCTGACGAAAGTTCACCACTTAAAACATATCTGCCGGGCTTTGTAATATGCACAACTGTATGGGCATCTGCTTCACTTTGTTCGTGCTCATCTTCTTTTGTGCCCTCGCCATAAGTGAAATCCTGACCTGCTAGATAGAAAACAATATCATTGGCAGAGTAAACCGCCTCTGTATTGTCGTTTGTAATTTCTTTTCCGTCAATGGTGATTTTATTGTCGGAAAGCTTAATTTGAGTTCCTTCAATTTTCGGTGCAGTAAAACTGCAACCTGAAAGCATAATTGTAACTCCTATTAAAAATACCAATAATCTTTTCATATTCACACCTCGTCAAAATCAAATTCGATAATACTAAATATATTATTTTAATTATATCACCATATAATGCAAAAGTAAATAAAATCGCTTTTCTTTGTTTAAGGCATATTATTTTTTGGATGTGGAGAGTATAAATTATTTTGGTGTAATTGGCTCAAAAATATCTTCTATAGCTTTTAAGAATAATTCTCGACTAATTTCGCTTTAATTCATTCTATCGTCTTACACAGTCAATTCGGCCCTGTACTATTGCAATTTCGCACAGTATGTGTTATAATTCTATTTAGTTAGTCGTACTGTTGATAATTATTTTGACCACATGTTATCCCACAGTTAGCTCTGGAGTATATGGAAACAGTGGAGATAAAATGTCTAAAGAGTATGTTGAATGTAGCCAAAAGGGTTAAAAAAAGTAAAAAGCGCTATATATCAGGCTATAGAGCGCGTTCGGGACGTAGAAGCCGCAGGTTCAAATCCTGTCATCCCGACCACATAAAAAAGATTGCAGTTCGTGTATTAGAAACTGCAATCTTTTTTTGTATAAATCACATATTA
>JAFWWX010000439.1 GCA_017517985.1 Clostridia bacterium
CTGTGCTGCTGTGAGAACGCCCCTGAAAACAATGTCCGGTTCTGTATAATTAAACTTTCTCGGGCTTTCAATGCTTTCACCTGTGCCATCAGCAGTTGCTGTGCTTGAAACGTATACTACGTCATAGCCTGCTTCTCTGTAAGCATTTACATGGTTTGCTTCCCAGATTGCCTTATAGGTTGCTCCTTCTGCAGGAACATCTTCAAAATCGGGATGCCAACCCATAAATACGAAACCTGATCTTTCAGGATCTGTTTCGGGAGCTTCAGGTATTCCACCAACAGTTGTCTGAACTGTAATTGATGTTTCTTCACCCCAAGCACCGCCGTTTGCGTCAAAGGTTACATCAACTTTTGCATTTTCATCATAGCTAAATTCAATTTCTGTTGTTCCGCTCGGAATAGCAATTTCCTGGTTTCCGAGGTACTCAACACCGTTCACTTTTATTGTGTTAGAATCGCCTGTGAGTGTAAGTTCGAGTGTATCATTTGCTGTATCAAAGTTAACCTCGCCGTCACCGGTGTATTTTACAACATAAGGAATTTTGTCAATTCCGGATGTGGGAGTATCAGCGTTGTCTTCGTTTACCAGAAGAACTGTTTTTCCGTTAAATGTACCACCGGCAAATACAGAAATGCCCTTGATTTCACCGTCATTGAGGTAAATTACATAGTCACCCAACAGTTTTCCGGCAGAATTTTCAAAACTTGTTTTAAGGTCTTCAATCGTACCACCGTTGACATTAACAATAACATCACCGTTTACTGTAGCTTTGTATCCGGGGTTAAACTGCTTAACTGTAGCGTTGTCGTTAATGTTAACATACGCACTACCCTTAAGAGTACCCCTGTCTGTATTGGGATGATTTCCGGCATGGCCGCCTGCAGCAAGAATATTAATTGTAGCGCCTCCGCCCACATTGTATGTGATGTCGCCATTAATGTTGTTTCCGTCACCCGCACCACTTCTAACAATATATGCATTTGTCTCAATGGTTATTGGAGTACCCGCAGACTGTGTCTCTGAACCATAGCCGTGTGCAACAACAAACTGCTTTGAGGATGTATCACCGTTATGGCTTACATTCTCTGTAATTACCAATTCAGCGCCGGCAGTATAAATTGTATTCTGCTTCGTTTTTGTTGTAAGTTCAAAATAAATATTATCAAAGGTAAATTTATTTCCATCGGTAAGTATGAAAGAACGGTATCCATCTTCAGCATCGTTGGTAAACTGGAGGTGGTCTCCGTTTGTTCCATAAGCGCCTGTTGCAGATGTAACAATAATATCGTGTCCTGTACCGGGGGTTTCGCCACTTCCGGTACTCGAACCAATCAATCTGCCAATAACAGCTATAACAAGCTTCTGGTTGTTTCCGCCGTTCGCCTCAAGACCAAGATTCTTATATACATCACGCAATGCGGTGTATCCCTTAGGACTGTCAATGGTTGAACCATCACCAGTTCCGCCTTTTTTAACGAAAAGCACTGTGTAGCCAGCATCTCTGTAGGCCTGAAGATATGATGCTTCTTCTGCAAACAGCTCAGCTTCGCCTTCATCGGCAAGAACAGCTTCTTCCTCCATTTCTTCTATTTCTTCGACTTCCTCGATTTCATCGATTTCTTCGATTTCTTCGATTTCTTCGATTTCATCGATTTCTTCAGCTTCTTCCTCAGCAGGAACAGCTTCTTCAGCTTCTGTTTCTTCAATTGCAATTTCTTCAATTACAACATATGTCACTGCTTCGGATTCTTCTGCATTTGCAACAAAACTTATGCAGGATGTAATCATCAATGCACTCAGAATTGTCGCCAGAATTCTTCTGAATTTCATAAAAATCCTCCTATGAATTATATAAAAAATTTTATTTACATCCGGAGATACCACTCCAGTGTATATACACATAAATTATACACTGAACAATATTAAAAATCAAGGGAAATTTACAAATTTTCCCCTTGTGCTCTGTAGAAATAGCACCACTTTTTTTGGTAGTTTTTCACAATAATTGTTAGTTATTTCTTGGTATATTAACAAAAAACTCACAATTTTTGCGTTTTTTTCTTTGATATGTACAAACCCTTTAGAAATGATGAATTTTTATTAAAAAATAAGGATGTACCCACCGGATACATCCTTGCTTTTTATAAAATTATTCTTCGTCGGGAGTGCCTTCGTCTTCAAAAACGAGGTCAAGCTCTGCTCCGAGGTCGAAGTCAGAAGCACCATCGCCTATATTTGACGCATCGTTGTCTTCCTCTGCAAACATACGAGCCTTGTCAATACGGAACTTTGGCATTTCGTCTATATCAGAATCATCGGGGATTTCTACAGGTGCGTTATCTCTGTCGGCAATTTCAACGCCACGGTAAAGCTCCATACCTGTACCTGCAGGGATAAGCTTACCAATGATAACATTTTCCTTAAGACCCATAAGGTGGTCAACCTTGCCCTTGATTGCGGCTTCGGTGAGTACCTTGGTTGTTTCCTGGAAGGATGCTGCTGACATAAAGCTTTCTGTTGAAAGAGAAGCCTTTGTGATACCGAGAAGCACCGGTGAGCAGGTTGCTGTTGCAATTCCTGTTTCCCCTGCTGCGAGTCTGTCTTCAATTTCCTTGTTTCTTTCGTTAAACTCGGAAATATCAATAACGCTTCCTGAAAGAAGGTCTGTAGAACCTGCTGTTTCTACCTTTACCTTTCTTGTCATCTGACGGGAGATAACTTCGATATGCTTGTCGTTGATATCAACACCCTGGATACGGTATACCTTCTGGATTTCCTTGATAAGGTATTCATAAACGGCGTTAAGACCACTAACCTTAACTATATCTGCAGGACTGAGTGTACCTTCTGTGAGAAGCGCACCCTTTACAACAAAGTCACCGTCTTCAACAAGCAGTCTCTGTGATCTGGGGAATGTGTAGATTCTTTCGTCACCGTCTGCTCCTGTTACCTTGACTGTCTTCTTTGAGTTCTTTTCCTCAATTTCAATCTTACCGTCAATTTCAATAACTGTAGCTGTCTTCTTAGGTCTTCTTGCTTCAAAGAGCTCTTCAACTCTGGGAAGACCCTGTGTAATATCGTTACCTGCGACACCACCGGTGTGGAAGGTTCTCATTGTAAGCTGTGTACCGGGTTCACCGATAGACTGAGCCGCGATGATACCAACGGATTCACCGATATTTACGGGCTTGCCGGAAGCAAGGTCTGCACCGTAACAGTGAGCACAAACACCGTGTTTTGCACGACAGTTAAGAGTAGATCTTATGCATACTCTTGTAATGCCTGCGGAAATTACGTTGTTTACATCCTCCTCGCTGAGCATTGTATTCGCTGCAACAAGAAGCTCGCCTGTTTCGGGATGAACAAGGTCGTGTACTGTATATCTTCCGAGGAGCCTGTCTTCAAGGGGTTCAACAAGTTCCATACCGATATTGATCTCGGTAATGTGGTTTTCACGAAGTGTTTCAAGAAGCTTTTCTGTAACAACGGTACCTACAAGAGCTATCGGTTCTGTACCGCCGTGTACATCTGTAACTATTGTCTTTCCAATTGCATTTTCATCAACCGGGATAACCTTTGAAGTATCATAAATGCTGTATACCCAGAGACCAACATTGTCGTGACAGTCAACTTCTCTGATGATAACATCCTGAGATACGTCAACAAGACGACGTGTAAGGTAACCGGAGTCAGCGGTTCTGAGCGCTGTATCCGCAAGACCTTTACGCGCACCCTTTGCTGCAATGAAGTATTCAAGAATATTAAGACCTTCACGGAAGTTAGCCTTAATAGGAAGCTCAATTGTCTTACCGGACGTGGAAGCCATAAGACCACGCATACCTGCAAGCTGACGAATCTGCTTGATACTACCTCTCGCACCGGAGTCAGCCATCATCTTAATGTTGTTGTATTTATCAAGGTTCTTTGTAAGAGCCTTTGTAACTTCGTTGGTTGCTTCTTCCCAAACCTTGATAACAGAGCGGTATCTTTCCTCGTTGGAGAAACGACCTCTTGCGTAGAACTTGGAAATGAGTTCAACCTGCTTTTCTGCCTCTGCAATTATAATCTTCTTCTGCGGAGGTACTGTCATATCAGCAACGGAGATGGATATAGAGCCTCTTGTTGAGTACTTATAGCCCATTTCCTTAATCTTATCAAGTACGATTGCGGTTGTGGAAATACCGTGATACTTAATACAGTTATCAACTATCTTTCCGAGTTCGTCCTTTGTTACCTGGCAGTTGATTTCAAGATCAAGCTCGTTTTCTTCGTTTCTCTCAATAAAGTGGAGATCCTGAGGAATGGGCTGGTTGAAAATAAATCTACCGAGTGTACCGGGAACGTGCTTTGACTTGATTACATTGCCGTCCTTATCAAGCTTTTCACGCTTAATCTTGATAGGTGTATGAAGTCCGATGTCGCCATTTGTGTAAGCCATCATAGCTTCATCAAAGTCACGGAATGTCTTATATATAAGCTCGCCGTTTTCGCCTTCTACGGGGTCGCCGGGTTCTCCGCTCTTTTCAAGTGTAAGATAGAAGGAACCGAGTACCATATCCTGTGTAGGAACTGTAACGGCACGTCCGTTAACCGGCTTTAAGAGGTTGTTTGCAGAAAGCATAAGGAATCTTGCTTCTATCTGAGCTTCTGCAGAAAGCGGAACGTGAACAGGCATCTGGTCACCGTCAAAGTCCGCGTTAAACGCTGTACATACAAGCGGATGAAGCTTAATTGCACGACCTTCAACAAGTACAGGCTCAAATGCCTGAATTGAAAGTCTGTGAAGTGTAGGCGCACGGTTGAGAAGTACGGGATGTTCCTTGATAACTACTTCGAGTGCGTCCCACACATCCTCGTTTACGTGTTCTACTTTCTTCTTTGCATCCTTGATGTTCTGTGCCTTACCTGTATCTGTAAGTCTCTTCATAATGAAGGGCTTAAAGAGCTCAAGTGCCATTTCCTTAGGCAAACCACACTGGTAAATCTTAAGGTCGGGGCCTACTACGATAACAGAACGTCCTGAATAGTCTACACGTTTACCAAGTAAGTTCTGACGGAAACGTCCGCTCTTACCTTTTAACATATCGGATAA
>JAFWWX010000440.1 GCA_017517985.1 Clostridia bacterium
TCCTTTTCTTTGCGTAGTTCAGAAATAAAATTACCACATTCTTTTGAGGTCATATTAACACCACCTTTTACAAAAGAATATCACAAAAACGCTGAATTTATCAACCTATGAATCGTAGAATACCAATTATATAAAGCAAAAAAATCCAAGAAAGGTCGGTGATCCCCGCAATTTATCACCTTGAAGCAAAAATCATAACCCGTGGTGTTGGTCGCTCAGCCGTAGCCGCAAGTGCATATATGAGCTGCAGTGAAATCACTAACGAATATGACGGTGTAAAACATGATTACACCCGAAAAGGCGGTCTTGTCTATGAGAAAATCTTTCTCCCGTCGCACGCTCCGCCCGAATGGTGCGACAGAAGCAAGTTGTGGAACGCAGTTGAAGAAGCAGAGAAAACAAGGGACAGTCGTTTGGCAAGAGAGTTTATTGTTGCTCTGCCTGTTGAAGTCAGCCGTGAAAGGCAGATAGCAGAGGCAGAAGAATTTGCAAAGGCTCTTGTAGATGACGGTATGTGTGTTGATGTATGTATTCACGATACGGGCGAAGGCAATCCTCACGCTCACATTATGGCAACTGTCAGGCCGTTAAACCCTGACGGTGCTTGGCAGAGAAAAACCGAAAAAGAATATTTGTGTATCAGAGACGGTAAGGAGCAAGGCTTTACCGCCTCTGAATTTTTATGTGCAAAAAATGACGGTTGGGAAAAGCAGTATCAGTATTATGTTGACGGTAAGAAGGTATATCTTCCACCATCTAAGGCTGACGGTTATGAGCGAGTAAACAAATACCCGAAAAGCACAAAGTACGGCAGACAGAATCCCACAAGCGAGCGTTGGAATAGTGATGAACAACTATGTGAATGGCGAAAGATGTGGGCAGATATTGTAAACAGAGATTTAGAAGAAAAGAATATTGAGCCTATTGACCACCGCAGCTTTGCGGCAAGAGGAATCTTATTGCAACCTACAATTCACGAGGGTGTTTCAAGCAGGAAAATGAAGAAGAAAGGCAAAGTCACAGAGAGAATGAGAATCAATATTCTCATCCGTAAGGATAACAGCCTGATTATCAGCCTTCGCAAAACTGTTGAGGCACTTACAGAGCTTGTTATTACTGCGGCAAAGCTTCTCATACCTGCCCTTGCAGATGCTCTTGAAGGTATCCGTGTCGGTATGATAATCCTTGAATGTGAAAGAAAGAGCATTAACAAAATGAAGCATCAGGCAATGAATGAAGTCCGTGATGCTGATGAGTTTTATGTGTACTTCCATAAGCTACAGAAAGATATTAAAACAACCGAAGAAAAGCTAAAAGAGGCTAAGAAGAAATTAAAGCTCACCCCCAAGGTTATGAAGCAGAAGTACAATGCGGCAAGATGTGAGGTTGGTCACTATGAATTTGAGCTTAAAGAGCTGAAATTCAAAATGCAGAATATTCTGTCACAAAATGAGTGTGAATCCGAACAGGATATTGTTAATGCAAAGTCTTACTTTGAGAAAATGCGTAGGTTTGAAATTCCAAAGCTTGAAGCCGAGGAAAAGAGAATGGAAGCAGAAATCCAAAAGACACTTACTCAGTACCAAGACACCGAAAAGCAGGCTGATGAAGCAGATGCAGAGGAACTGAAAGCCGAGAGAATGAAAATCCGCCCCGAAAAAGAGAAAGAGGCAAGACAGACAACTGAAACCAATTATGGTATTGGCGAATACGATTTTAACCGAAGCGTTGATACAGTTTCAAAGCTCATAGGTGAACCGCCACCTAATTATCTTACCAAGGCTGAAATAGCAAGGCAGGAAGAATATGCCCGCTATGTTAAGCAGCAGGAAGAAAGACAGCGGCAAATTGAAGAACGGCGTAATAACCGTAACAACAAAAATATTAAGAATAAAAATGAAAGGAGCCGATAACATGGCTAATAAAAAGTTAAAAGCACCGGTAAACATTCCGGTGGAAAAAATTCATCCCTTTGAGGGACATCCGTATAAGGTATTAGACAATGAAGAGATGAATAATCTCATAGAGAGTATTTATCAGAAGGGTGTCATTTCACCTATTGTCGTACGACCTTTAGAAAACACAGAGGACGAATATGAAATCATCTCAGGTCACAGACGCCTGAGAGCATCAGTGAAAGCAGGACTGGAAACAGTACCTGCTTTAATTTATGCCGTAAGCAGAGATGAAGCGGCTATTATGCTTGTTGACAGTAATCTTCATAGGGAGCATATATTGCCGTCGGAAAAGGCTTTTGCTTACAAGCTGAAGCTTGATGCATTAAATCATCAGGGTAAAACTTTTGGACAAGTTGGCCAAAAGTACAGCAGAGATTTAATGGCAGAAACAGTTGATGAAAGCTCAAGACAGATTCACCGTTATATCCGTTTAACTTATCTTATTCCTGAACTGCTTGACCTTGTTGATGAAGAACGAATTGCATTTACCCCTGCAGTAGAGCTTTCATATTTAAACGAAGTGGAACAGGCAGATTTGGTTGAAGAAATTCGTGTCTGTGATGCTACTCCAAACTTATCTCAAGCTCAAAGGCTTCGTGCAATAAGCAGAGAGGAAGGCTTAACACCTGAGCATATTGGTGAAATCTTGGCTGAAGAAAAGGCAAATCAGCGAGAGAAAATCAGAATTCCTGCTGAAAGAATAAGAAAATACTTTCCGAAAAGCTATACGACCGAACAGATTGAAGAAGCAATCATAAAAATCTGTGAGAGCAGATACAGAGCCCGTCAAGGCAGGGATGCCCGTTAAA